>JBEKZG010000109.1:0-9109 GCA_049510095.1 Occallatibacter sp. | reverse complement strand
CGCGAGGGCGGCGATCGCTGTGCCAAAAACGGCGGAAACGTAAAGGCCGAGGACCCAGCCTGGCTTGTGGAAGCTCTCAAGAAAGCCGGACAGGAACCACAGCGAGAGCAGCTCAAGAAGCGTTCCCCAAATGCCAAAATGGATCAGGCTATAGGTGAAGGGCTGCCAGAGATCGCCATGCACGAAGGCGCTGGGCGAAAAGGCGAGGAGGAGAGCCACCCTGGATGCGCCCTCGGGAGACATGAATCCGACGAGAAGCAGGACGAAGTAGGCGAGGAGGTTGGCGAGGATGAGACGCCGGGTGGTGCCGCGGAAGGGGAGGAAGGAAAGCGTGCTGGCCGTGGACCTGGACATTGCAGAATTCAGGTTAAACGCTGGACGGGGTGTGTGTCATGGAATTCGCGTCTTCCGGCGGGTGCGGCGGCCTCAGTCGGCTATGGAGCGGGTGAAGGTTGTGCAGGAATGGAACTGTGCACCGGCGGTGCGGACGTGTCGGGAACCTGGAGGAGAAGATTAGTAGAGTCGCTTTTGACGATCAGTGGAAGTTCGGCTGGGCCGTAGGACTTGAGCGTCTTGCCGGGCGAGGAGAATGGGAGGGGCGAGTCGTCGGAACCGGGAAGCTTTTCGGTATCGGCCGCGCCGGCGACTTTCAGAATGTACTGGCCGTCGAGGATGTAATTCAAGCGAAAGCTACCGTCCGGCTCAACTGCTGCGCCTCGAACTTGTTCTTTGCTGTCGGCCTCCTCCAGGCTGACCCACCCGGCATTGACGGGATGCTGATCCAATTTTGCGACGACAGTGCCCGCAAGGGTATGGAGGTTGTCGATGGGAAAAACAATGTCGATGCCATCAACCTCATCTCCGGTTCCAATTTCGACGGGCTTGATGTCTTTCTGGTGGAGCGCTCCGCCGGAGTAAACCATGAGCATTTCTCCCATGCTGGAGTGGAGGGCGGGCATTGTGCCGAGGCCAATTGCGGCCTGGAGGGTGGGTAATGCAGCCTTGACGGCGTATTTTCCGGGCGGCAGGCCGGAGATGCGATAACGTCCGCGATCGTCACTTTGCACGGGCATGGCGGTAAGGTTGCCGAGGAGCTTCCATTTGCCGTCTTTGTCCAGTGTCATCAGCATGGGGTTGACACCGGAAGCGGGACTGCCGTCGTCATAGCGGACGGTGCCGCCGATGGAGGCGCCGCGCTCAAGCCGGACATCGACATGCAGGGTAAGATTGGGTTGGACGACTATTTTTTCGGCGGAAGACTGGACGGTCTTGAGGGCATCATCGCCGGCTTTGGCGCGCTCTATGGGCGATAACTGGCTGAGCGGGGAAAGGTAGCCGGGTAGCTGAGCGACCACCCAATAGGTGCCCGCCGGGACTTTTTCCAGCGAGAATGAGCCGTCCAGGGCGGTGAGTGCCGACAAGTTGGAGTTTCCGCCCCTCATGACGGCAGCCATCACTTTGCCGATGGACTTTTCAAAGTCGGGATCCTTGCTGAGCCCTGTTGGATCAAAAATGGGCGATGCGGAGGGATGCTCGCCGACGAGCTGGACAGAGGCAAAGCGGGCAGGCTGGTCAGTATCCGCGCAAAACACGCGACCCGTGACCTGGCCAACTGCTGCCTGGCCAGCGGGTGGCGGGGCCGGAGCGGGTTGCTGCGCGAAGAGCGATGCGGAGAGCAGGAGCGGGATTACGGAAAGAATGCGCATGAACGTCTCCTGAATTAAATGAGAGCGGCAGATTCCCGAGTGGAGCGACTTTGCGCCGCGGTCGCTCACAGTCTAACCCTTTGCATGTTTTCAGCATCGCTTTTTTGGCACAGATCAGCGGGTTAAGTGCATTTTGGGGGGTAATTGTTAGGGTATGCTCCATTTTGGGGGCATCGGGTAGGGAAGATGTTTGTGGGTCTTGACCTGAGGCCGGTTATTCCCCAAAAATAGCGGTGTCGTACCGCGAGGTACCGTCATGCCGCAATATGAATTTCGTTGATAAGCGAGGTGGCAGTCATGCCGAACTGTTCTGAATGCGAGAATGATCTGAACATCGAATTGGACGAAGTGGAAGAGGGTGACGTGGTCGCCTGCGAGGAGTGTGGAACGGAGTATGAGGTGGTCGGCGTTGAACCGCTGGAGTTGGTGCGGGTGGACGGCGGTCTGGACGACGACGACGAGGAACCGTTTGAAGAGGACGAGGAGGAAGAGTGAGACTTAGCCACACAGGGACGGCTGCCGGGTTGTTTTTTGCGATTCTGGCGGCCGGGGTGTTTCCGATGGGAACGCTGGACGGATTAGCGGGAGCGCCAATCGTCCAGGCGCAGAATCTGGGAATGCGGGTGGTTGAAGGAAGCGTGGTTAACGGGGATTCCGCTCCGGTTGCCGGCGCGACCGTATTTCTGAAGGATCTGAAGAGCAAGAATATCCGCAGCTATACCTCGGATGCGGAAGGCAAGTACCGCTTCACGCAGGTGAACATGGCGGAAGACCACGACCTCTGGGCGGAAAAGGATGGGAAGAAGAGCGCCGTGAAGTCAGTGAGTTCTTGGGACACGCGCAAGGATTTTGTAACCGAGCTTAAGCTGAAGTAGGGCGGCATTCAATCCGGGGCAGCGCTATTCCTGCTTGAGAATTACATCGCCGTTGATGGTGCTGATCTCCACGTGGTTCTGACCGCTGCCGACTTTGCCTCTGGCGTAGATGTACTTGCGCGGGGTGCCTTGCGATGAGTCCCAGTCAGCGCTTTCGCGCCGAACAAGCCCAACGTGGTCAATGATATCGAAGCGCTCGTCCGTGCCCTTGGTGTATGCAAGCGTGATCCGGACATCCATGGGGAGGTCTTTAGGCACGATCAGCGTAATGGTGCCTGAATTTGAAGATAAGTGAACATCGCGCCGGTCGGATGAAGATCCAACCAGGTGAGCCTCGACATCTCCGGCCATGGTGGTCGCCTGAACAGAGCCAGTTGCGCCCTTGATTGTGATGCTCCCACCCATCGTGGTTGCATCCACAGGGGCGTTGGCGTGGTCCACCGTGACGTTGCCGCCCATCGTCTTTACCTTGGCGAACGCGCCCACGTTCCCGATATGAATGTCGCCGCCCATGGTTTCGAGGGTCGCTCCCTCAGGGGCGTCTTTCACATCGATCTCGCCGCCCATCTTGTGAATGCTCACGGGCCCGGAATAGTAAGCATCAGCCCGGTTCTGAGCGCTGGCGGTCCTGGAACAACTGCAGCCCGACAATGCGGCAGGGATTGCGCTCACGAGGAGAATCAGGAATACCTTGACCGGTTTGTGAATCGTCATCGCAAAACCCCCGCTTCAAATCCAATGAACAGCTCGAATGGCATTACGGAATATCTGTCCGAAAAGTTCCATTGAGGAGGGAAATGTCGATTGGGCGATTGCCAATTCGGTTGCTCAACTCCCGGATGTTATCTCTCCAGTTTTTTCACCACCAATTCGTTCAGCAACGCGGGATTGGCTTGGCCTTTGGAGGCGCGCATGACCTGGCCGACGAAGAATCCGGCCACGGTTTTCTTTCCGGCGCGATACTGCTCAACCTGCTTGGGGTTGGCCGCGATGACTTCATCGATCAAGGCTTCAATGGCGGAGGCGTCGGTGATTTGCTGTGGCTTTTCGCGGTCGTAGACTACGGGGAAGTCTTCGCCCTTCACAAAACACACATCGAACAACTGCTTCAGTTGCTTGGAGCTGATCTTGTTTTCATCGAGGAGATCCGCCGCAAGGACGATGCCGGTCATGGAAACGGGGGACTGCTCCTGTTCGAGGTTAAGGGCTTTGAGGCGGCCGCCGATTTCGCTGAGAAGCAGATTGGCGACGCGGCGAGGGCTGCGCGCGGTGCGGGCGGCTGCTTCAAAGCGGTCCGCGAAATCGCGCGATGCCGTGAGAGTGAAGGCATCTTTGGGGTTGAGCTCGTATTCGGCGATCATGCGGGCGCGGCGTGCTTCGGGGGGTTCAGGGAGCTCGGCGCTCTTTTGGGCCAGGAATTCCGGAGTGACCACGAGAGGCGGCAGGTCGGGTTCGGGGAAGTAGCGATAGTCGTGGGCCTGCTCCTTGGAGCGCATGGAGTAGGTGCGGCCTTCGTTGGCGTTCCAGAGGCGGCTTTCCTGCGTGACGCGGCCGCCGGACTCGAGGACCTCGATCTGGCGCTCGATTTCGTATTCGATTGCGGCGCGCACGAAGCGGAAGCTGTTGACGTTTTTGACTTCGACTTTGGTGCCGAAGCGCTCCGCGCCTCTCAGTCGGACACTTACATTCGCATCACAACGAAGCGAGCCTTCCTCCATGTTGCAATCTGAAACGCGGGTGAAGAGCAGGATTTCCTTAAGGCGTGTGAGGTATTCGAAGGCTTCGTCGGGCGTGCGGATGTCGGGCTCAGAGACGATTTCGACGAGGGGCGTACCGCAGCGATTCAGGTCGAGGTAGGTGCGGGTTGAGGAGTCGGGAAAGCCGTCGTGGAGGCTCTTGCCCGCGTCTTCTTCCATGTGGAGGCGGGTTATCCCGATCTTCTTTATCGCGCCGTCGGCCGTGGGGACTTCGATGAAGCCGTTTTCGGCGAGTGGCTTGTCGTACTGCGAGATCTGATAGCCCTTGGGCAGGTCGGGATAGAAGTAGTTTTTGCGGGCGAAGATGGAGCGCTCGCGGACCTGGCAGTTGATGGCGAGGGAGGCGAGGGTGGCGAATTCGACGGCCTTGGCGTTGAGGACGGGAAGCGCGCCGGGCAGGCCGAGGCAGACGGGGCAGACGTTGGTGTTGGGAGCCGAGCCGAAGTGATTGGGGCAGCCGCAGAAGGCCTTGGTGGCGGTGAGTAGCTGGACGTGGACTTCGAGGCCGATTACGGGCTCGTACTTGCTTAGGACTGAAGGGGCCAGGGCTGCGGGCATATTGGAATTTTAGCGCGTGGGGAATGGGGTTGACGTGGCTTTGTTTAAAGTCCGCGCCTCGACTGGAGGCAGGCGTTGATTCGCTGATTACTTCCGGATTGGCGGTGATGCACTCGGACCCTCCTCGATTGGAGGGCTAATCGCTATTTCGTCTACGCTCGTTTCGGTTCGGCTTCTTGTCCCCCAAGTAATCGACGGTTCAGGCTGCCACCAGCAGACAACATTTCGTCGAGCCACTTTTGCGCAGCGCCATTCCACTTTCGCGTGATTGCCCGGCGCGCCGCTACGGTCTATTTTGGTCATGCCGGAAAGGCGGTCGATGCGTGGCTATCATCAAGCGGGTTCTCAGCTTCTTCTACTCGATCCAAGCGGTTTTTTTCGCGGCGTTGGTCTTTTTTCTTTATGCTCCTAACCCCCGGATGACGCAGCTCCATGCACATAGGTCACCAGGCGTTATCGCGCTGGCTGCCGTCATCAGCGCGGCGTTGGTGTTTCTCTTCGCGGCGGCATGGTATACCGTGCGGCGGGGCATGGCCTCGGCGCGCTACTGGGTGATTCTTCCCAGCCTGTTTTATCTTGGCGTCGCCGGCGGATCGCTGCTGCCGCGGGTTCACGCCAATTTCCTGATGACTCTGCTATTTCTGGGGATTGGCGTTGCAGGCCCTCTAGTCACCTGGCGCAAGCGATCCCGCGCCGTGTCCACGGGTACCGCCCCAATCCCCAAGATCAAGGGTGATGGGACCAGCGACCTGCTGAACCACGCCGGGGCATTCTTCTCCATCGTCTCCTACCTTGGTTCCTTAATGCTTTGGAACCAGTGGCTTCGTTCGCAGGGACTTCCTGTCGCGCATCGCGGGTTGTTGCAGGTCATCGCTATCAGCTTGGTGGCCACGTTCTTCCATGAGTTGGGACACGTGTCGATCGGGGTGGCCTTCAAGATGAAGCTCCGGGCCTTTGTTGTCGGGCCTCTTCTTTGGCGCATCGACGAGGGACGCTGGAAGTTCAAGTTCAACCCGGCGGGTTTTCTGAGTCTGGGCGGGGCCACGGGAGTTGTGCCCACTTCGGCTACGCAACCGGCATGGCAGCAGTTGACCATGATTGCCGCCGGCCCGGCGACAAACTTCTATTTGGGAATACTATCGGGAGCGCTCGCCATCGCTTTCACCAACCAGCCGGAATCGTACGCGATGTATATCTCTCCGCTGGCGCTGTTCGCGATCATCAACTTTGTGGATTGCTTCACCAATTTGATTCCGCTTCGCACTGCAACGGGCTATTCCGACGGAGCCCAGATCTACCAGATATTGAGCAACGGTCCATGGGCCGCTTATCACCGCGCCATGTCGGTGGTCTCCTCGAGCATGGTTACACCGCTCCGACCCCGGGACTATGATATGGAGGCTCTTGCACAGGCGTCGCAAGGAATCTCGGAGGGGATGGTGGGATTGCTTCTGCGGCTTTTCAAGTACAGCCACTTTATGGATTGCGGGCGTTTGCAGGAGGCCGGCCAGGCAATCAAAGAGGCTGAGGCAATTTATGACAAACCAGGTACCAAGCTTCCCGCGCCATTGCACACGGTCTTCGTCTTTGCCAACGCCTATGTGCTGCGCGATGCGTCCGCAGCCCGCGCATGGTGGCAGCGGATGACGGCTTTGAAGCCCACGCGCTTCAACGTGGATTACTGGCTGGCTTCGAGCGCTTTGCAGTGGATTGAGGGCAACCTGGCGCAGGCCAACGAAGACTGGGCCAAATGCAATGACAAGGCTCTTAAGCTGCCTGCGGCGGGTGCGTACGAATTCGATCGCTACCTGTGCAGTCTTCTGCACCGGGTGATGGTCGGAGATATGACTCCGCCAGAGAGAGTGGAGCCGATGCGGGTTCAGAAGCCGGCCCCCGCGGGAACGCTGAACGAAGTGGCGTTGCAGGCGCCGCCAGTGGGGACTTCATCGGTGCAGGAGCACCAGTGGCTATATCTGCAGGCTCAAACCAAAGAGATGCGGGCTCAGTCCAGAGAAAATTGATCGGTTGAACCGGAGCTGGACGTGATTGCCCTTTCCAAGTTCCACTTCGGGTGCCAGTTTCAATTCCGTCAAACCGAGAAGCAAAAAACCTGCTTAGAATCAACCCAAGACGGGCGACACCAGAAATGTCCCGGTCCCATACCTCGTTTTTGATGATCCAAGTCGCGAAAGTTGGTTCCGGGGGTATCGTCGCCAATCCGGGCATTACCCCGACCCGAGCGGGCTACTTCCGAGTTGCAGGTAACACCACCAGAACTCGCTTCAGGTGACCAACCACTCATCTGTCGCCTTCGACGGATCAGGCAAGGCTCGTCAATCTGCGAGAGAATAGAGCGGATGCAGACGAACAATCAGCCGGATGCCGTTGGATTCGATTTCGGCACCACTAACAGTTCAGTCGCGCTTTTGAATGAACAATCCGAGGTGCGGCTTGCTTCGTTCCAGTCGCTTGGCGTCCCGGTAGAGTCGTTTCGTTCCGTTCTTTATCTTGAACGATTGAGAACGGGGAGCGGGCCGTGGAGAATGCATAGCCTGACGGGTCCGGCCGCCATTGAACGTTATCTTCAGGCCGAGGAGAAAGGCCGGCTCATCCAGTCGCTCAAGTCTCACCTTTCCAGCAGATCGCTGACGGGAACGGAAGTCTTTGGCCGCCGCTACAAGTTGGAAGATCTGATTGCACGGATGCTCGGCGATTTGCGAATCCATGCGGAAAAGCAATTTGAAAGGCCCATTCGCTATGCCATGGTGGGCAGACCAGTCCGCTTCGTCGGATCGGAATCCGAGGAGGACGACGACTTTGCTGTTTCGCGGCTGCGGGCGGCATTTGCGGCTGCGGGTTTTGAGCGTGTGGATTTTGAAATGGAGCCGGTTGCGGCCGCATGCGCCTATGAGGCTACGCTGGACCATGACGAGTTGATTCTGATTGGCGATTTCGGCGGCGGCACCAGCGACTTCTCACTGCTTCGCGTGGGTCCGGGCGTGCGCCGCCGTGGACGCACTGCACAGGATCTGCTGGGTAACAGCGGAGTGGGGCTTGCCGGAGACGCGTTCGACGCCCGCATCGTTCGCAAACTTGTGTCGCCCGCGCTGGGATCGAACTCCGAGGCACGCTCGCTGAATAAAGTGCTGCCCGCTGTGCCGGCTTGGATCTACGCCAACCTTGAGCGCTGGCACTATCTCTCATTCCTGCGCACCAATAACGTTCGCGAAATCCTGAAGAGCGCACGCATCCGAGCATTGGAACCGGAAAAGATTCAGGCTTTGATTACGCTGATTGAGGAAGACCTGGGCTACCAGCTTCACCAGGCGGTGCAGCAGGTCAAGTTCGAGTTGTCGCGCAGCAACAGTGCCGAGTTTCGTTTTCGCGATGGGAGTATGGACTTGCGTATTCCTGTCACTCGCGCCGAATTTGAATCGTGGATCGAGAAGGATCTGCAGGCGATTGAGGATTCGATTGAGGGGCTGCTCAGAACTTCCGGCGTTGATCCACGCGCAGTTGACCGGGTATTCCTTACTGGCGGAAGCTCATTTGTGCCCGCGGTGCGAAGCATCTTCGAGACTCGCTTCGGCAAGGACCGCATTCGCAGCGGGAATGAATTTACTTCCGTTGCCCACGGGCTTGCCTTGCGCGCGGCGGAGCGGTTGGGGCAGGTGCTTTAGCGGGATAACCGGGCAGTTGGCCCGCTCATCGCAGGATCTGGTGCGACGCCTTCCAGAGTTGGGGTCAATCATTGCTGAGATCTGGGACGCCCGCCCTTGTTGTAACACTCTGGAGAGATTTATCAAGCCACCGCTCATACCAGTCCAGAAATCCCAGCCTATTTCCATGTTCATCGACCTCGGGGAAAATTCCTTTTCCGCTGGCTTGGTCGTCCCGCCACACTTCTCCTTCGCATGGACCACAAACAATCAGAAAGTTGCGAATTGCACATCCGCAATGGCAAAGATAGAGGGCGCCCGGGAGGAACATTCCAACGTACTTTCCGTCTTTATCCCATTCCACGCCCTCCAAATCCCCTATGCTGAGGCCCCGCTCCCACTCATCTGGATTAAAGGAAGTAGTCCACGGAAATGGCTTTCCTAAGTCACCGCCAAACATGTTGACGAATTCAGGGTCCTGGCTATCAAGAGGAAATAGCCCATAGAATGGTCCTGCCCCACCGTGGCCAACCTCCATCAGAAATCTGCGGTAT
>JBEKZG010000108.1:0-9148 GCA_049510095.1 Occallatibacter sp. | reverse complement strand
CAATGTCATTCGCGGCTACACCCTCGCCAACGACGTCACCGCCCGCGACCTGCAAAAGAAAGACGCTCAATGGACCCGCGCCAAGGGCTTCGACACCTTCTGCCCCGTCGGCCCCATCGTCACCGGCGAGGTCGATCCCGCGTCCGGCCTCACCCTGGAAACCCGCGTCAACAGCGAACTTCGCCAGCAAGGCTCAACTCTCGATTTCATCTTCGGCATCCCGGAACTGCTCGCCTACATCACCGCATTCATGACCCTCGAACCCGGCGACCTCATCCTCACCGGCACCCCTGCGGGCGTAGGTCCGCTGGTCCCCGGCGATCGCGTGGAAGTTTCAATCCACGGCCTCGGCGTACTATCGAACACCTTTCAGCCGGAGGAACGTCTAGCCGTAATCGCGAATGAGTGATTTGGAGATTTCGCACAATTGGACACAGGGATTAATGTCGGTCTGTGTCTCCAGAGTACATAGCCCCGCTCTGACTGCGTTAGACTACTGCCATGTTTGAGACAGCCACATTTGATGACCCTCTGGTGCTTGATCCTGAAATCCGAGCACGCTGGGCATTTCTTGAAACCAGTTCTGCAGCTGCGGTGCTTCGTTCTGTATGCCCAACAGAGTGGGCCGACATCGTTTCTGTCTTGGGCTCGTTTCGCCTTGATCCGTCCCGATGGTTGGTTGCTGGCGGAAATCGCGGCGATATTGCAAGGCAAATCGACGGCATGTTCACTCAACTAGGCTGGCGTGAGATCCGAGTAGACCTTTCTACGACGGGAATCCTCAAGAACAAATTGAATCAAACCGTCGAAGAACTGGCCGCGGTATATCAGGAAGGCTATCTTGTTGACAATTTCAAGGGGCGTGTTGCGCTCGATGTTGAGTGGAATGCGAAGGACGGCAACCTGGACAGGGACTTGTCGGCCTATCGCGCGTGGCATGATGCAGGCGTAATTTCGGCTGCTGTACTCATCACGCAAGATCGGATCAGGCTCAAAGAACTTGCCGAAAGGTTGTGGCGTGAGTACCAGCAAACGCTGCCAGAGGAACAGCGAAACACAAGATTGCCCATTGACCTTGCAACATCTACCACAACCAATCTAGAAAAGGCCGCGCTTCGCGTTCGGCGAGGAGTCATGGGAACATGTCCTCTTCTCATCGTAGCTGCCGCCCCTGCGACATGGAACGAGCAACCCTATACAGCGGGCTAATCTCCGACAGCAGCAATGCTACTGCGCGAATGGTTGGCATACGTTTTCC
This sequence comes from Occallatibacter sp., assembly GCA_049510095.1. GTDB lineage: Bacteria > Acidobacteriota > Terriglobia > Terriglobales > Acidobacteriaceae > Telmatobacter. The sequence continues at coordinate 7,890 of JBEKZG010000108.1, read as the reverse complement.
AGGTTGGCTCATATGAATCGTCGGCTTGGTTTCCCCAACCTACCCAATTGCTGCGATCACCGCGCGCGAACAGCTCGAGGAAGGGTCCTGGACTGCAGGATTCAATAATGTTGTATTGCTCGTCTGGCTTGCGGGAATGCTCCCGCTTGCGACTGCTCAGATAGTTCACCTGTGTGCGGCCAGGCTGCAGTGTGCGTGCGTTCTTTCCACGCACGCCAAACAGAATCAGTTCTGTCACATTCCGAAAATAGAACCCGACCCCACGGCCATCTGACCCGCCGTCTTTGCGGATCTTGTGCCATACCAGATTGGACTTGTACTGGAACCCCCAAGCCCGCATCACTTCCAGGCCTTCGGGCAACAGAGCGTTGGGTACCCAGAGATACAGATGAGCGGTATCTGCGGCAACCGGGGCAACGGGGAGATCTTTGATCTCTTCGAGCGTCATCGTGCCATACCGGGAGAGGCGCTTGTGCTCGGGCGCGACCTTTCCTGTCCGATTCTGGAATTGCCACGGCGGATCTGCGAGAATCGTCCCAAATCTGTGGCCGGCAGCGGTGTTGAGCAAGTCTTCGCCGGCTGGCGAGAGCTGATAAATGGGAATCACTTTGGTGCTCCTACTCATGGTTCGTCCCCGCAAATAATGGCCATTGTTCAGCAACATATTTCTCTGCTGCGTCCCTTATTACCCAAGCCACGGAGACCTTCTTCTGCTTAGCGATGATCTCAAGTGACGAATACACCTGAGCGGGTAAAGTTACCGATGTTCGCGTAGAAGGTTCGTTATTGGGTTTACGTGCCACGATTCCCTTTTTGGTTACCTGCACCACATTACACCACATAGGTGCTAACGGCAAGTGGAAATCAAGGCAATAACTCTTTGCCACTATAGGCGAATATTAGGAGAAAGTAATCCGATTTCAACCGAATTTCTGCGAATTTGTAGGCCGTAGGTTCGAGATGTGTGCGCGCCAATCCGGCCAATCCGGGAGGTCGGCCCCAATCTTTCCCCTAGGTTTGCAGCTTAATTCACGGAAACGCGCACAATCGATTCATGCCCATCAAACACCACAAATCCCTCATTCCCTGCAACTCGCCAGGGATGAGTCCGGTCCATACCAACCCAAAACAGGTACCCCCACCCCCCCCTTTTTTCAGCAAGTATCTGAAAGCAAATAGGTTACGTAAAATGGAAGATTGTAATCAATAGAAAACAAACAACTTAAAAATACAAGCAAAAATTACACACCGCCAAAACAGGGGACTTACGATTAGCACTCCGTCGAGAATCCCCCGTTTTGAGCGGAAAAGCGGTAGTTTTGAGCCCAGCCCCAGCCGTTCTATCGGCCAGCGCCCTCTCGTCCGCCGTTTATGCGATTGCCCTGAACTGGAACCGTCATTCACTTTCTGCATCCAAGAACAGAGTTACACTAGTTCCGATCGCACTCCCAGCCGGAGCGCCCTTCCCCGGAGGAAATCATGCCGCAGACTCTGCTCGAGCAACTCCGCAACTACACCGTCGTCGTCGCCGACACCGGCGACATTGAAGCCATGGAGAAGTTCCGTCCACAGGACGCCACCACCAACCCTTCCCTCATCACCGCCGCCGCCCAGATGCCGCATTACCAGCCCATTGTTGACGGCGTTCTGAAGGATGCGCGCAACGAGCTAGGCGAAGGCGCGACCGACGAAGCCGTTGCCAACCTCGCCTTCCGCCGCCTCGCCATCGCCTTCGGCAAAAAGATCCTCGCCATCGTTCCCGGCCGCGTCTCCACTGAGGTTGACGCCCGCCTCTCCTACGACACCGAGGCCACCATCGCCCAGGCCCGCGCCATCATTGCGGAATACGACCACGCCGGCATCGGCCGCAACCGCATCCTCATCAAAATCGCCTCCACATGGGAAGGCATCCGCGCCGCTGAAGTCCTGGAGAAGGAAGGCATCCACTGCAACCTAACCCTCCTCTTCGGTATCCATCAGGCCATCGCCTGCGCTGAAGCCGGCGTCACGCTCATCTCGCCCTTCGTCGGCCGCATCCTCGATTGGTACAAGAAAGACACCGGCAAGGATTACCACGGCGCCGAAGACCCCGGCGTTCAATCCGTCACCCGCATCTACAACTACTTCAAGAAATTCGATTACAAGACGGTGGTCATGGGCGCCAGCTTCCGTAACATCGGGGAAATCACCGAACTCGCCGGCAGCGACCTCCTCACCATCTCGCCACAGCTTCTCGCCGAACTCGAGTCCACCGAAGCCGACCTGCCCCGCAAGCTCTCGCCCGAAACCGCCAAGGGGTTGTCGATCGAGAAGATCTCCATCGACAAAGCCACATTCGAAGCGATGCACAATGCCGACCGCATGGCGCACGACAAGCTCAAGGAAGGCATTGAAGGCTTCTCCGCCGCTTTGGTCAAGCTGGAGACTCTTCTCGCCAAGCGCCTCGCCGAGCTCGAGTCCCGCACACCCGCTGCCGTCTAATTCGGTCACGTCAAACCTGATCAAGGGCAGCCCACCGCGGCTGCCCTTCGCATTTGAACCGCATCCTTCCTGCTTCAAACCCCATCCCTGTTTGCAATCGCGGCACCCGTCTGCCAAGAAAATTTCCCGCGCCCTGCACAAAAATCGCAACCTTTCCGATACTCTCTGTGTTAACGCATCATAAATAGGCAGCGGCCGGCGACTAACTTGTTCGTCGCCAGCTCAAGCCTCATCAGGCAAACCGGCTGCGCAAGCAGTCGTGGGAGGTGTGTATGCAGACCCCGTCTCATCAAGACCCGTCTCATCCGCTTGAACCGTTCTTCCACCAAATGGTCCGTAACAGCTATGAGGGCAAGCTGGGCCTGAACGATCCCGACGCAACCGCTTACGTCGCCCATCTGCTCTGCGAGTTCTCCGAGTCCGACAACCTCTACAAGTTCCGCGATGAGGAAGGCCGCCCCATCGAAGAACTGGACGACATGATGCTTGCCGCCGATCCCGTCCACGGCTCCGCGCCTTCCTTCGATGCAGAACGCGCTCTGCGCAAGCACATCGGCGACTACGCCCTCTTCGTTGCGGGTATGTACCCTGAGGCCACCGGCTCGCCGCGCCGCCTCCGCCGCCATCAGCCCACGCTCGGCGAGCTGATCCAGGCGGGCAAGCAAAGTTACTTCATCGTCAGCCAGTTCAATCTCTTCGAGTACGAACAGGAGGCCCCGCTCTTCGCGCGCCTTTCCGACCGCTTCGAGCGCTACATCCTCGGGCTCTCCCTGGTCCGCGAAGAACTTGGGCCGCGCAAACCGCTCATGCTGCCGCCGCGGGTCAATTAAACGCGCCCGGCCGCAGTGTACAACTTCCCTGCTGCACCGCTACTCTAAGCAGCAGGGAGAACCCATGAGCGAATATGTGACTTTGGAAGCATTGGACGGGCACAAACTCAGCGCCTACGTAGCTCGTCCGTCCGGCGATCCCATTGCGGGACTCGTTGTCATTCAGGAAATCTTCGGCATTAACGCCCACATCCGCTCTGTCGCCGATGGCTATGCCAAAGACGGCTTCCTTGTCATTGCTCCGGCCCTCTTTGACCGCATTCAGCCGGGCATTGAGCTCACCTACGAAGGCGCCGATATGCAAACCGCCATGAGCCTTGTTCCAAAGCTTGTTCCAGACCTGGCGCTGTCCGATATTGCGGCCGCAATTGAATTCGTCTGCAGTTCCACCGGCAAGAAAATCGGCGTCATCGGCTACTGCTACGGCGGAACCATGGCCTGGGTTGCTGCCTGCCGTCAACATCCCGAAGCCGCCGTCGGTTATTACGGAGGCCGCATCGGCAACTACGCCGCCGAAATCCCCACATGCCCGGTCATGCTCCACTTCGGCAAGCAGGACACGCACATTCCCGCCGAAGAAGTTGAGAAGATTCACTCCGCTCATCCTGAAGTCGAAATCCACTGGTACGACGCGGGCCACGGATTCAACTGCGATGCCCGCGCCAGCTACAACGCCGCAGCCGCGAAGGAAGCCCGCGAACGCTCCCTCGATTTTCTAAAAAACATCTGGTGCCAACCGAGGGACAAACGGGCACCGCCGTCTGAGACGGCGGCTGCATCTGTGCAAAAAAAAAACAAGGTGCCTAATTGACCCATCCGTGCGATTGTTTCTATCGCTGGGGTGGAAGAGCACAAACTTGTACAGTCCCGGTCGCGCTAACGCGTTACGGGTTCACCCGGCAGGGACCGTAATCCTTTGACATTTGTTCCACCACAAACTGCGGTGCCGGCCCGGCCGATTTCTTCGCCTTTTTCCCGGAGACGCGAACGCGCTCTCCCGGCTTGATGGTGCTCACCGCGCCCACCAGTGTATAGGTCTGGTCATCACCCTTGTTCTTGAGTTCCAGGCCGCTGGCGCCGGAGACCGCGCAGCCCTTCAGGCTGTGGCCATGGTGAAAGCCATAATAAATGCCGATTCCGATTCCCGCGCCAATGGCGCCGATCGCTACCCCGATCCAGACCACGTCGGATTTGGTGGGGATGGTGTTCGCCTGCGCCCTTTCCGGCGCGGCTGCGGTCAAGGCCAGGGCGCACACAGTTGCCGTGGCAAGGATCTTCTTTCGTCCTGCTTTCATTTGAGACCTCGCTTCAACTCAGATTTTTCGCTTTCGGGAGAGAATGGCTGTCCGCACGCAGGCTTTCACGTTGCTGCGCTCGGTGCCTTGAATGCCGCGATTCCGAATGAATGAATGCCCGATGGCTTTAAATGCCCTGATAACGATTCTGTGAAAATGGGAATGAAAAAAGAATGGGGTGGTCGATTTTTACCCTAATGCGTAGATATTCTGCAAGCTAATTCTGCATTGAAGTCCCCGGTCCGGGATCCCCACGGACGGGCAATCGTCCGTGGGGTGGAGATCTCGCATCTGAGACCTGGGAAAACCAACCACTAACCACTAACCACTAATCACTAATCACTGTCTTTCTCACTCCGACCAGACCGCCAGCACATTTCCCACGCCGTCGGAGAAGTGAAACCGCCGTCCTCCCGGAAACTCGAAGGTCGGCACAACCACGCCACCGCCTTCCAATCGAATGGCAATCTCAGTCGCGGCAAGGTCCTCGGAATAGAGCACAACCAGCGGTCCGCCTTTCCCCGCATCAGGATGTGCCTCGTCCTTTATGAACCCGCCGTTGATGCCCGCGCCCTGGAAGCTGACGTAGTCCGGCCCGTAATCGACAAAGCTCCAGCCGAACACGGTAGCATAGAACTTCTTCGTCCGCTCAATGTCATTGGAGTGGAACTCGATGTAGTTGATCTTGTGGTGAATTTCCTTTTCAGCCATAGCTTCTCTCCTTTGATTTCCCTTCCCCTTGATTTCCCTACAAGGTGTTGTGATGCCTGTGGAGGCGCGGGAGAAGCGTGTGCGGATTCCGGAATCGAATGTGGAAGCGCGCAGGCACACCGTTCCCAGTGTGCTCCTGATTGCGCCTCCATCCACATTCCCTCAGAAGCAGGAGAGTGCAGGTAGAGCCCGCTGATTCAAACCAAACCGCGGACTGCCGAGGTACGAGAAAAACGTAGCAGAGGCTCGGGCCGCGACGCAAATGAAAAATGGGAATTGAGAGTTGTTGCCGAGTGAGCGACAATCGTGACTCTCTTCAGTTCGTCCGCCTCCGGCTCGCGATTGGGGCAGCGCCTCACCCTAGCACAACGCTGTCCGCAACCCTGCCCGCTAGCGCGCGGTCAAAGGTGACAAGCGCCAGCCCGGACGCCTCGGCAAAAGCTGCCAGATAGGCATCCATCCACATCTTGGGAGCGACCACCTCGCCAGAGGTCCTGTTCTTCAGCAATTTCGTCGTTCCAGGCGGCTCATCCAGAAATCTTGCCTGGTCATTTTCAACCCACTCGTCAAAAATCTGCCAGCATTGCCGCTGGGTCAGGCCGCCGCCTTCCATCACCACTGAGGTCGAGAGCAGACGAAAGAGACCGAGCTGTGTTTGCCGGCAGAAAACGAGCTGCGGCGTTGGATCGAGTGAACGATACCAGCGATTCGCGGATTCGTGATGACTGTGCCCGTCGAAATAGAGGGCCAGCCAAACGTTAATGTCCGGCAGAATCAAGCAGGTCGGAGTCGAGGATGTCATAGATCTGCTCGTTCGTCAGGGCAAGTGTGCCGGGATTCTTAGAACGGATAATGGGAAACTCGATCTTCTGGCGGCTCTTCGCGACGCGCGATCGCAGCTTCAGGCCCTCAATAACCAGCTGACGGAGTGTGGTGTCCTCTTCAAGAGCCTTGCGCTTAGCATCTTTCAAAAGTTCATCCGGAATGTCAATCGTGGTGCGCATAAAGGCATAATAGCATATTTATGCCACTGCGGCCGAGGTTCATGAAAATGGCTCATCGCAAAGGGTTTACAAAATGTACCTGCTAAGATCCTGATCCTTAACCACCGACGCCACCATCTGCTTCACATACGCGGCATCGATCAGGAAAACCTTCTCCGGCCCTGAAGCCGTCATGCGCTCCTCGTACGGCAGTGGCGTTGTCGACTCGGCCTTAATAGCCTCGCTCAGCGCCGTCGCGGCCTCATCGTCCGGTGCGCGCCGAGCCACATCCGGCGCCAGGAAGCTGACATCCTCCAGCACGCGTTCCATGATCGTGTGGAGCCGTCGCGCGCCAATGTTTTCCGTCTGCTCGTTCACCTTGAAGGCAAACTCCGCCATCTCGCGCAGCGCGTCCGGAGCAAACTCCAGACGTACCCCTTCAGTCTCCAGCAACGCTGTGTATTGCTTCGTCAGACTGGCCTTCGGCTCCGTCAGAATCCGCAGAAAATCATCGACAGTCAGCGACTGCAGCTCCACACGAATCGGGAACCGTCCCTGTAGTTCGGGAATCAAATCGCTCGGCTTCGAAACATGAAACGCGCCCGCGGCAATGAACAGAATATGATCGGTCCGCACCATGCCGTAGCGCGTATTCACCGTCGTGCCTTCCACAATCGGCAAAATGTCGCGCTGCACACCCTCACGCGAAACATCGGGTCCGTGCCCGCCCTCGCGCCCCGCAATCTTGTCGATCTCATCCAGGAAAATAATCCCGCTCGACTCCACCCGCTCCACGGCGACGCGATTCACCTGGTCCATGTCGATCAGCCGGCCTTCTTCTTCCTGCACCAGATAGTCGAACGCGTCCCCTACCTTCATCTTCCGCTTCTTCGTGCCTGCTCCAAAAATATTCGGCAGCATGTCCTTGAGGTTCATCTCCATGTCCTCAAGGTTCTGATTGCTGATGATCCCGAACTGCGGCATATTCCGCTCGCGTACGTCCAGTTCCACCATCCGTTCGTCCAGCTTGCCCTCGCGGAATTGTTGCCTCATCTTCTCGCGCGACCGCTGATAGCTGTCCGATCCCGGCAGCGTCAGTTGCCCTTCCTGCGCCGGAGGCGTGGGCGGTGGAGGAGGCAGCAGAACATCCAGCAGCCGCTCCTCCGCGTTCATCTCCGCCTTGTCTTCCACTTCTTCCAGGCGTTCCTCGCGCACCATGTCGATGGCGATCTCCACCAGGTCGCGAATCATCGACTCCACGTCGCGCCCAACATACCCAACCTCGGTGAACTTCGAGGCTTCCACTTTCAAAAACGGCGACCCCGTCAGCTTCGCCAACCGCCGCGCAATCTCCGTCTTGCCCACCCCGGTCGGCCCAATCATGATGATGTTCTTGGGCATAATATCGTCGGCCAAATCGGGAGGCAGCTTCTGGCGCCGCTGCCGATTGCGCAGCGCGATGGCCACCGCGCGCTTGGCAGCCCTCTGGCCGACAACATGCTTATCGAGCTCTGTAACAATATCGCGCGGCGTCAGCTCGTCCAGCGCGAGTTCCTGTTCTTCAGCGGATGCGGGTAAATTAATTGCCAT
>JBEKZG010000107.1:0-9163 GCA_049510095.1 Occallatibacter sp. | reverse complement strand
CCGCGAGCGTTCCTTCGCTCCATGGCCTCTCGCCGCATGGGTCGAGTTCACCTTTGACGGCCTGCCCATCCGCATCGGCCAAGTAGTCCAGACTATGCAGCGAGTCACCGGCCCAGGTGGCATTTACGAACCTCTCGCAGTCACCCCCGCCATCGGCGTCAGCCTCGATCCGGAAGCGCGCATCCTGCCCCTCGACGGGTCAGCTCTCCCCGTCCGCGTCACCGTCCACGCCCAGTCCGCCGCCGAAGGCACAGTCTCGCTCAACCTCCCCGCCGACTGGTCCGCCCAACCCACCTCCGCACCCTTCCACCTGTCCGCCGCCGGAGACACCGAACCGATTCTGATCTCTGTGACACCGGCGAGCGTTGGAACTGGCGCATACAGCATCCAGGCCGTGGCTCACTCCGCTGGCTACACCTACCAAACCGGCTGGCAATCCATCGGCTACGCGGGCCTCCAGCCTTACAACCTCTACAAACCCGCCGAGCTGAAAACCCGCAAGGTAGACGTGAAACTAACCCCCGGCCTGCGCATCGGCTACGTTATGGGCACCGGCGACCTGGTTCCAGACGCCATCGAGGGCCTCGGCGTCACGCCCCACCTTCTCACCGCCGCCGACATTTCCTCCAGCGATCTCTCCGCATGGAACGTCATCGTCATCGGCATCCGCGCCTACTCCGTCCGCCCCGAACTGGCCGCCAACCAGTCCCGCCTCAAAGACTTCGTCGAGCGCGGCGGCACTCTCATCGTCCAATACCAAAGCGGCAACTTCCCCGCTCCCGTTCCGCTCAACCTCGGCAGCGCAGAGCGCGTCGTAGACGAGTCCGCTCCCGTCAAGATCCTCGTTCCATCCAATCCCCTCTTCACCTCGCCAAACGTCATCACCACTGCCGACTTCGACGGCTGGCTTGAAGAGCGCGGGCACGGCTTCCTGAATTCCTGGGACCCGGCCTACACCGCCCTTACTGAAACAGCCGACCCCGGCCAGGATCCTCAGCGTGGCGGCCTCGTCGTCGCCCATCCCGGCAAGGGTACCTATATTTATGTCGCCTACGCGCTCTATCGCCAGTTTCCCGAGCTCGTCCCCGGCGCATACCGCATCCTCGCCAACCTCCTCAGCGCCGGCAAATAGCCCATACACTCTGGGTGTCGGGACTGCGCCATTCATCGTTCATTTCCAAGGCAAGATGAGTGGGACCGGCGCGATGATGCCAGTGCGAGCCTCCCGCGAGCGTCTGCCCCACCGCAGGTGGTCTGCCGCACCGCAGGCGCCTACACCTATCGATGGAGAAAACTCTCCTCCCATCGACCGTTGCCAGCCCCACCAACGCCCGTCATGCTCAATGAACCAATGAAAAAGCTTCCCTGTACCCTTCTTCTTCTGTTGGCCTCAGCCAGTCTGTGCGCGCAAGACGCTCCCGTCACAACTTCAGCCCCCGCCTCCGGTGGTCTTTACTCCTGGTGGTCGGCCCGCACCAACGCAATCCAATCCAAACAGCCGGCCTGGCCTCCACCCCTGGTCACAACCTACATCGGACTCTTCCAGGTGGTCCGCACCGATATCGTCCGACAGGTCGCCCCGGCTCTCACGGACACCTGGAACTTCGACAACAGCAAGGGCTTCAATCTCATCCCCAGCGGCCACACTGAGATCGACGTAAACCTCCCTCCTTATATCGAGCACAACACCACAGCCGCCGATGGCTGGGGAGACTTCTCAGTTCTGGGCAAGTACCGCCTTGCAAGCGGCAATGCGAAGCACGGCACATACGTAGTGAGCACCTGGGTCCTCGCCACCTTCCCCACAGGCACCTACAAGAATGGATCGTCCAAGCCCAGCCTGCAACCGAACATGGGTGTCGGCAAGGGATTTGGCCACTTCGATGTGCAGACATCCATCGGAGCCACCTTGCCCACCGGCAATCCCGCGATTAACGCCTCGGGCCGCCCTATCCTCTGGAACGCAGCGGCTCAATACAAAGTCGGTAAGTTCTTCTGGCCTGAAATCGAGAGCAACGCCACCTTTTATAAGGGCGGTCCCAACGACGGCAAGACCCAGGAGTTCATCACTCCCGGCATCATCGTCGGCAAATGCGGGCTGCACCCTTCCAATCCCAAATCGCGCCCCGGCCTGGCATTCGGCGGCGGCATGCAGATCGCCGCATCGCACACCCACACCTACAACCACGAGCTGATTCTCACGGCCCGCTGGATATACTAGGAGCCGCGAAAAACTCGAAATCCTCAATCGGCCGGGGAGCAAACCCCGGCCTTTTGCTGTTCGCTCTTCGATGCGCCTAACCCCTATGGCTCCTTCAATCTAGATGTTAAAAATGTATGAATTCGTCAAATATTCATCTGCCTCTGCCACTCTGAATGACGGAAGGAGTGGGGGATGTCTGTGTTCGTATAGACGTCACCCTCCGCTTTCGACGTACGCCTGCATCTCTACAGAAGGCAATCCACCCCAGGACAATGCTTTCAGCACGCGGGAGTACTGTGCGTTTACAGAATCACTGGAACGCATATGCGATTAAACCTGATTCAAGAGGGAAAAGAGAGGCTAAATGAACTTCAAGCTCAACACCGCTGCCGCAGTATTTCTTGCGGCCAGTCTGATTGGCTCGTCTGCCTTTGCTGCCGACGGAGCACCGCCGGCGAAGACGAAGCCCGTCGCAACAAAAAAAGAAAAGAAGCCCGTGGGCCCAACCGTCGAGGAACAGATTGAGACTCTGCGCCAGCAACTGCAAGGCCAGATTGACGGACTCAAATCCAACCTAGCCGACAAGGACGCCCAGTTGAAGCAGGCGCAGCAAGCGGCTGCCGATGCACAGGCGGCGGCAGCCAGGGCTCAGGCAGCGGCTTCGGCCGGCCAGCAGGCCGTCAGTGACAACGCCGCGGCCGTCACCACGCTGCAGTCCACCGTCACTGACCTCAAGGGCAACCAGGCAGCACTGGCCGCCACCGTTTCCGACGAGACCGCCAAGGTCAAGAAGGAATTCATGAACCCCGACGTCCTCCATTACAAGGGAGTCAGCATCACTCCCGGAGGCTTCGCGGCGGCTGAAACTGTTTACCGTTCCAAGGCGACAGGCGGCGATATTCCTACCGCTTTCACTTCGATACCGTATGAAAACTCCGGCGACTACCAGCTGAGCGAGTTCTTCGGCAGCGGCCGTCAGTCCCGCGTCAGTTTGTCGGTCGACGGAAAGACGAGCTGGGGTTCACTGCGCGGCTACTACGAGGCTGATTGGCTGGGCACTGGAATCACCTCCAACAACAACCAGTCCAACAGCTATGTCCTCCGCCAGCGCGTCATTTACGCCCAGGCTGAGACAAACAGCCACTGGGCCTTTACCGGCGGCCAGATGTGGTCCCTGGCTACCGAAAACGGCAAGGGAATAACAGCCGTTCCCAGCAACGAGCTGACTCCGCTCACCATAGACCCGAACTACGTTGCGGGCTTCGTCTGGACCCGTCAGTACGGTTTCCGCGTCGTCAAGAGCTTCAACAACGTGGCCTTCGGCATCTCCGCGGAGAATCCCCAGCTCCTTTACACCGCTTCGCTGGCCGGCAACACGCCTTACGCTGTTCTTGGCAGCGCCGGCACCAACGGCGGCAACTACAACGCGGCAGCTAGCACATGCTCGCCGTCAACTTCCATCGTCAACTACACCAACCAGAAAGAGACTGACTCGGCTGGCAACACCATCGACGTCGCCGTTCCGGTCTATAAGACAGTCAACGGGTGCAGCGATATCGCCACCATCTCCTTCAACCAGGCGCCCGACATTATCGCCAAAATCGCTCTCGATCCAGGCTGGGGCCACTATGAAGTCTTCGGCATCGCCGGATTTGCCCATGAGACCGTCTATCCTGGCGAAACCACCAACAGCAACCTCTATGGCGGCCTGAAAGACGTTGTCACCGGCGCCAACATTGCCCCGTCTCTTACCACCGCGGGATTCTTCGACAACTCCATCGTGCTCGGCGGTATCGGCGGCAGTCTTCGCTTGCCCATCATCCCCAAGAAGCTCACCGTCGGCGCCAAGGGCCTTTACGGTCCCGGTATGGGCCGTTACGGCGACTCCACGCTGGCTGACGTAACCACCAACAACTGGGGCGGACTCTCGCCCATCCACAACGCTTCCGGCCTGGTTACGGTTGAGGCCAATCCGACACCTCGCCTGACGCTCTACCTCAACTACGGCGGCGATTATGCCGGCCGCGATGACTGGGGTGTCGCAGGTTTTACCACCACACTGGGCGCACCCTCTGCGGAGTTCTGCCCCACCACAGCAGGCGCTTTCCCTTGCTCCGCCGCTCCCACCGCTGCTCAGATCCTTGCCGGCGGTTCATGGGGTGGCCACTGGGCAGCACCTTCCAACGCGGCTGTAGGTTATGGTTCGCGGTTGCTCAGCAACTCCGCCTGCACCAGCCTCTCCAATCCCGGCTACAACGGCGGCGCTTCCACCGGTTACGTCCCCGGCGGCTCTTGCGGCGCGCAGAACCGCGACATCCAGGAAATGACCGGCGGCTACTGGTATGACATCTACAAGGGCGACCACGGCCGCCTGCGTCAAGGCATCCAGTACGGCTATGCGGTTCGTGAAGGTTGGTCAGGCGGTTCCGGCATCGGCGCCAAGGGCATCGACAACATGTTCTGGACCACCTTCCGCTACTACCTCCCTTAACCCTCCCGCGTTCGGTCCCAACCGGAAAGGGGCAGTCCAATTGGGCTGCCCCTTTCTATTTCCCACATCCATGAGACCAATATTTAAGCGGGTTGAACGCATAGAGCGACTCGGCACAGTTGGCTTATCGCACGGCTTCTAGTATATTCAAAACAATTATTGATATGACTTGTTGTCAACCCACCTGTCGATAAAGTTCCGCCGCCCAAGCGGGCAAGGGGCCTAAGGTCCCAACCCATCTAATCTTCCAAAATTCAAAGGAGAATCCAAAGTGCGAAGAGCTCTTTATGCTGTCCTACCTTCATCTCCCCGGCAGTTGCCGCCAACTGTCTCTATTGTGGATTCTATTTATATATCTTGTTGTCTTCCCGCCTGTCGATAAAGCTCTGCCGCCTAAGCGGGACAGGATTTTAGGTTCCTGACCCATCCAAGCTTCCCCAAAATTCCAAGGAGAATCCAAAGTGCAAAAAGCTCTTAATGCAGTTGCGTCTGTATCCCTGCGCCGGTTGTCGCCATCGGTTTCTGTTCTGCTCTTTCTGTTTGCGATTTCGGCCGGCATCCCCCTGGCCGCGCAGGACGACATCACCACGCAAAACGGGGCGTCCGGGTACAACGGCTCATTCATCACCGGGCCTGCCTCCAACCCATTGAGCTTCCTCAACGGCGCGGCCTGGCGTACTACCGGCAACCCGGCGCCTTACGACTTTCACGACTTTGCCCCGCTCACCGAGCTCGACGCAAAGCTGCCCAATTGGATCGATTTTCAGGCTGAAGAGCGCTTCCGGTACGAGGCCTACGACAATAACAACTTCAAGCTAGGTACCAATGACTCCTACCTGTTAAACCGCTTCCGGTTCCAGGTGGATCTGCATACGCCCAGTTGGTTCCGCGTCACGGCGCAGGTGCAGGACGCCCGCTCCGGCTACCAAAACCCGCCCATCGGCCCACCGAATACCGTTCGCTGGGATCTGAAGTTGGCATACGCGGAGATCGGCAACCCGGAGAAACACTGGTTCAGCCTGCGCGTGGGCCGGCAGCTCATCAACTACAACAATACGATCCTCGCCAACTCGGAATGGCGCAACCAGGCACGGTCTTACGATGCCGCTGTGCTGAACCTGAACGCAAAGCGCGAGCACCTGGGAATCTTCGCCGCCTCAGCTGTCGTGCCGCAGGCCTATGGTGTGAGCCCGCATCAGGAAGGCAATAACATCTATGGAGCCTACGCCCGCCTCGATGACCTGGTGACGCCGCACTCCAGCCTTGAGCCGTTCTTCCTGTGGCGCGTGCAACCGGCGGAGGTCGTGGAACCGGCCGTAAGCAAGACCACCGGCAAGGAAAACGAAAAGGTTCTTGGTCTGCGCCTCAAGGCGCAATACAAAAAGGCTTTCGATTACGGCGGCGAATTCATCTACGAGGACGGCAAGGTGGGACAGCAGAACATCAATGCCTTCGCGACGCAGGAAGGCGCGGCATACCAGTTCCTCAATGCGGCCACCAGGCCTCGCGTCTTTGCCCAATACGACTACGCCTCGGGCAACGGCAATCCCAAACTGAACGCAAACCACACCACCTTCGACACAATCTACCCCACAGCCCACGACCGCTTTGGCATCACTGACCTGTTCGGCGGGCAAAACATTGAGTCGGTCCGTGCCGGAACCACCATTGAGCCCCACCGCCGGCTCACTTTCACCGTGCAGGGGCTGGACGTCTGGGCCGCTTCGGCGCTGGACTCGATCTACAACACCTCCGGCAGCGCCATCGTGACCAACAAAACCAACCACGGCCGCCATCTGGGCGCTGAGTTCGATACCTATTCCTGGTATGAACTCAACAAGCACTTCAACCTGGGTGGCGGCGTTGGCTATTTCGGCGGTGGCCAGTTCCTGACCAATGTGACAACCAACCACTCGTACACCACCTACTACGTTGCCCTGAACTTCAAAGACAACGGAAAGAAGTAGCCTTCGCGTTAATCGTGCTCCGGGACAGGGCTGATGCGATGGACCATCGCACGGTTCGCGTCAGCCTTGTTCTCTTGCGAATTGTATTGATTTGCCGCTCATCGAGTTCCTCTCGGTCCCTCACATCATGGTCCATTGGCCTCCTCCCGCCGGAAAATGGAGGATTTCCTTCCCCCTTCCGCCGGAATAAAAGCGCGCGAATCCGGCGCAAGATACGGGTGGATTCCCAAAAGCCCCTCGAATCAGCAGCGTCTTTCCGGCACTGACAGCAGCGATACCTGATCCGCCAGACGGCATACCTTCAATGCGCTCGCTGATGCTCGAATGTAGAGCACCCTTCGGAAGTTTCTTAGAAAACTCTTCGAATTACCGGAATTGTGCGGACTTCGTCGTGCACGATCTGTTGGCAGGTTTGCAGCCACGAACCCGTGGATTCCGGGATCCGAAGAGAGGCCCAATGAATTTCAAGCTCACAACCGCAGCGACGGCAATCCTGGCACTCACTTTGTCTGCCTCAGTTGCTTACGCTACCGATGCGGCGCCACCCAGCAAGCACACCGCAACCAAGAAGGCCAAGACGCCCCCGGCGCCTTCGGTCGCCGACCGGATTCAGGAACTTCGCCAGGCCCTGGAAGTCCAGGGCAACAAGATCAGCACTCTGCAGAACAGTCTCTCCGAAAAGGATGAGCAGCTCAAGAAGGCCGCGCAGGAAGCAGCCGAAGCCAAAGCGGAAGCGGCCAAAGCGGTCGCGGCATCCTCAGCCCAGCAGCAGTCGCTCATTGAAAACGCAGCCGCCGTCACCACCCTCCAAACAAGCATCACCATTCTGAAGGGGAACGAGGCCACCCTGGCCGGCACGGTCACCGACGAAACAGCCAGGATCAAGAAGTCCATCGAGAACCCAACCACTCTTCACTACAAGGGCATCACCCTGACCCCCTACGGCTTCTTCAACGGTGAATCAATGTTCCGCACCCACGCCACCGGCGGAGAAGAAGCGACCCCCTGGAGTTCCATCCCTTACGAGGGCGCGGACTCGTATTCCATGACTGAAACGGCTCTTACCGGCCGTCAGTCTCGTGTGGGATTGATCGCCGAAGGCAAAGTGAGCTGGGGCACCATGCGCGCCTACTTCGAGGGTGACTTCCTCGGCGTCGGCACCACCTCCAACGACAACCAGTCCACCAGCTACATCTTCCGTCAGCGCATGGCCTCGGCTGAAGCGGAAACCAACAGCCACTGGACCTTCTCCGGCGGCCAGGGCTGGTCACTCGCCACCGAGAACAGAATTGGGATCAGCACTGCTGCCGCAAACATCGCATTGCCAGCTCAGATCGACCCGAATTACGTCGCAGGTTTGGTTTGGGCGCGCATGGGCTACTTCCGCCTGACCAAGAGCTTCTCCAGGGCGACCTTCGCCGTCTCGGCGGAGAATCCGCAGCTTCTTTATACAGCCACGCTGGCAGGCAGCACGCCGTATGCCGTGGTGGGCAGCGCCGGCCTCAGCGCCTCTCTACTCAACCAAGCTATGAGCGCCTGCTCGCCTGCCACTTCAATCGTCAATTACACCAACCAGAAGGAAACGGATTCCGCCGGAAACACCATCGACGTTGCGGTTCCCGTCTACAAAACCGTCAACTCCTGCGCCAACCTGGCCAACATCTCATTCAACGACACGCCGGACATCATTGTGAAGGCAGCCTTCGACCCCGGCTTCGGCCACTATGAAGTCTTCGGCATCAGCCGCCTGTTCCACGAGACCATCTATCCCGGAGAAACCACAAACGGCAACCTCTACGGTGGCGACAAAGACGTCGTGACCGGAGCGGCTGTTGCGCCCGCCCTCACCGTTGCCGGCGAATTCTCCAACAAGGTAGCCCTCGGCGGTCTCGGTGCAAGCATGCGCGTTCCAGTTATCGAGGACAAGTTCACATTCGGCGCAAAGGGTCTCTTCGGCCCCGGCGTGGGCCACTTCGGCGCATCCACGCTCTCTGACGCAACCTCAAACGCGTGGGGCGGTCTCGAGCCCATCCACAATCTCTCCGGCATCCTTACCGCTGAACTCACCCCGCACCCCCGCCTTCAGATTTACGCGTACTACGGCGGCGACTATGCCGGCCGCGAAGACTACGGCAGCACCTCGACAACCACCCTGGGCGCGCCCAGCGCGGAGTTCTGCACCACCACCGGCACCTGCACCACCACCCCCACTGCCGCACAGATCGCTGCCGGCGGCACCTGGGGCGCACACTGGGGCGCACCTTCCGCGGCAGCAGTAGGCTACGGTTCACGCGTGCTTTCCAACTCCGCCTGCAACAGCACCACGGCCCCCGGCTACAACGGCAGCTCCACCGGTTACTATGCCGGCGGTTCGTGCGGCGCACAAACGCGGGACGTCCAGGAAGGCACCATCGGCTACTGGTATGACATCTACCAGGGCGACCACGGTCGCCTGCGTCAGGGCATCCAGTACGGCTACGCTGTTCGTGAGGCTTGGTCAGG
>JBEKZG010000106.1:0-9175 GCA_049510095.1 Occallatibacter sp. | reverse complement strand
CGGCTCTTACCGGCGCATGGCCAGAGCGGCCGGTGCAATCAGCGACTGCTTGGAATGCGGCTTGTTCTGCGCCAACGTTTGTTCCAGCAGAGCCATGCCCTGCGCCAGGTTCATTCCGGCCGGCACGGGGGCAAAGCCGCCGCGCAATTCGCTGGTCTCCTTGGCAAACGACTTAACCATCAGAGCGCGGCCCGTCATGTGGACCTCCAGGTGCGCCGTCTTCCAATCCGTCGCGCTCACTTGGCTCCGTTCAAGTTGGAACCATCCGCCCTTGTACAACCGGCCCAGTATCCCATATCCGAAATCCAGATTGTCCTGCACATGGCCATCCAGCCGCGCCAGCCGCTTGTAGCGCATATTCACCCAAAGCGTACCGCTCATGGCATGAAAGATGCGGGCTTCAATGGAGTGGGCCGGATAGTCCGGGTTGGGATGAAAATTCAGTTTGCTGCAGCCGTCTTCTTCACCTGCGTATTCATAAAGGAAGGCGTCCGGCAGCAGGGCCAGAATCCTGCCAATCCGCTTTTCATCTTCTTCATACTCCTGCAGGTGACGCGCTTGCTCCGCAGGGGAGCTCAGCAGCCGTTGCAGACGTTCCTGCTCCTGCTGTTGGGCTTCTGGACTGGGCGCGTGACCGTCTGTCAGGGTCACACGATTGATTGGGCCGTCTTTCGTCTCCACCTGGTCCTCAACCAGGGTTTCCTTTGCATTGCGGCGCTCGATCCAATAGCGCCAATAGCCGTGGGTCTGGTGATCGTTCAGTTCGTTGAAAACCACCTCGCGCACCAGCTGGCCGGCCGGCATGGCCTCTTGGCCATGCCCCAAACAGGCGCCCTGTGTTACCGCCAGAATCGCTGCCGTTGCCCAAAGCACACGCATCCTGTTCTCCTCCCGCCCGAGTGTCCTGGACCTGAGGGGAGTATGACGGCGTTCCGGTAAAGGGATTACGAGCATTTCGTGAAATTGCAGAGAAAATGGGGCGCAAATGCCCAAACCCACCCCTAAAAACCGTCAGTTCCAGGCAAATCCCGAAGTCTACCGCTCCTTAACTTCCAATTCTTGCCTGATCAAAGCCGCCAGCCCCTCTTGCTAGACTGGTTCCATGATTGACGAATTGGAGTTCCGAAATCTGATCGAAGTTGCTCTAGACTCGCTGAAACAGCACCTGATTCTGCGTGAGGAAGACAATGATGCCGGATTCGAGGTGGAAGAACAAAACGGAGTTCTAAATGTCCTCTTCGAGAACCCTCCGGCGAAGTTCGTAATTACACCCAACACACCGGTTCGCCAGATTTGGATATCCGCGCTTTCCACCAGCTTTAAGCTCGACTGGGACGATTCTGCCTCAGCCTTCGTGCTACCGCGAACCGGAGAGCATTTAATGGCCCTTGTCGACAGACTGATCGCCGAACACCTGCGGAAATAGAGCTTGATTTGCCGGCCAGGTCGTGTTCCGAAGACCCGGCCCGTGAGCCGCACCTCCAGCCTAAGGAAGAATTCTATACAAGGATAATCTGCACAGGCTTTGTAACAGCCCTCCGCCCGCGAAGCTGACCCGTGGGAAATGAAACTGTGCCCAATCCATCGAGCGCCTTTTGCTCGATGGGTGGCATATCGCATATGCCACCCATCGGCCTTCGGGTCCTTCTATTTTCCATTCTTGTTTCTTATCTAGGCATGACTTCAGTCGGGCCGATAAAGACGGAACAAGGAAAACTGGGGTTTAGAAGTCCGCGTGAGAACAGGCTGATAAAGCATCAAAAGCGTCCATTTCGAATCGAAGGCAGCAAGTTGGCGCCGATTCGCGGCACGCGAGTTAGCAAGTTGGTGCAAAGGTGAGTTCTCACGGAGGCGCTGAAGCACTGGCTCTCTTCGCATTCCCGGATTTCGGATCCTCCGCATTCGCAAACGCAACTCTTCGTGTTTGTGCAACGCCTGCGCATTCGCGATTTGCAGATGTGGTTGGTGGGGTGAGCAACTGGGGCGCGGAGAACGCGTCTAAAAGGGATATCGCTTGGTTTTGGCTGCGGCGACACGACGCGTTGGCTTGATGCAACTTCCCAAACTCGAACGCCGTCCCGAACTCGACGCCCTGCGCGGGCTTTTCCTGGTGTGGATGACGCTTACGCATCTGCCGACGCGATTCAGCGATTTTGTGAACCAGCCAATCGGGTTCGTCTCCGCGGCCGAAGGGTTCGTCTTCATGTCTGCGCTGCTGGTTGGCCGGATCTATATGCGGGACGTTGTAGAGAACGCGCCGGGTGTTCGCGCGAAGCTATGGAAGCGGTCACTGAAGATTTACGGGTATCACCTGCTGATGCTGGCGTTGCTGTTTACGGTGGCGGCGGCTTACGCCTTGCATACGCACAAGGCGGCTCTCAACCATCTGCTCAATTTCTATTTTGCGCATCCGCTGGTGGCGATTGTGGGATCGGTTCTTCTGCTCTATTGTCCACCGCTGCTGGACATTCTTCCGATGTATGTCACGTTTCTGTTCTTCACGCCCATGTTGCTGGGAGCGGCGGTGAAATATGGCTGGAGATGGATACTGGCTGCCAGCGCGGCGGTGTGGCTGCTGGCGCAGTTTGGCTTGCGCGACGTAGTGCACAACTGGATTGTCGCGGTCACGCATTTGCAGATTCCACTGCAGGAAACGGGGGCCTTCAACCTGTTCGCCTGGCAGGCGGTGTGGATTACGGGGCTGTGGATTGGGGCGCGGTCGGCGATGGGAGCAACACCGCTGAAGAAGATTCCCGGATGGGTTGTGGGGATATCGGCTGCCGCATGCTTGTTTTTTATCGGGATTCGGCACGGATGGCTGGGGCCTCACCTGACACAGCCCGCACTGGGTCTTCGACTGGACAAGTGGCAGTTGGGATGGCTGCGGGTGATCAACCTTCTGACGTTCACCCTGGTTTTCTATTGGCTTCGGCGGTGGGTGCTGCCGCTGGTGAAGATTGAGCCGTTTCTGACCCTGGGCAAGGCTTCGCTGCGGGTGTTCTGCGCGCACCTTGTGTTTGTGTTTGTGGGGTTGGCGCTGCTTTACCAGGATGTTGGCGAGGATGTGGATGGACAGATTGAGCAGTTGCACGGGTTCAGGGCTATTGCTTTGCTGGTGGTCACGTTTACGGCGTTGATTCTGATTGCGGCGAGCGAGGTGCGGAGGCGGCGGGTGGAGAGTGCTGAGCGGGACAGGGAGGAGCTGACGGGCGCAGAGCGGGCGCCTGTGGTTCGGTAGGGGTAGTGTTGGGCTCGGTCGTGGAACCGTAGGCCGGTTAGGTGGCGTGGACTACTTCGCGGGTGGGGGATTTGGTTTTGCTGGCGGCGAAGTAGAGGGAAACCACGGTGATGTCGTCGGTTTGACCGAAGCGTTTGGCGGTCTGGGCAATGTAGCGGGCGGGTTCGTTGCTGACCTGCTGTGTGCGCTCAAAGCCGAAGAGCTCGCCTTCGGTGTTGGTGGCCTCGACCACCCCATCGGATAGGAAGATGAGCCTATCGCCCTGGTTGAGATGGAAGTTGGCCTGTTCGTAATGGTGATCGGGAATGACGCCGAGGGGCAGATCGGCTGCCAGTTCGAGTTCGCGGCCATCGCGATAGGGGCTGAGGTGGCCGGCGTTGGCAATGGTCATGACGCCGTCGGGATAAATGCGGGCACATAGGCAAGTGGCGAAGCTGAGCACGGCCTTTGTGTCGGGAATTGCGCCCGATCCGATTGCGCCGAGAAGAACGTTGTTGAGATGGGTGAGGACGGTGGCGGGGTCGTGGGAGAGCTCGTTGCGGAGAGCGCCGACGAGGGTGCTGGCGTTCATAGCGGCCTGGAGGCCTTTGCCGCTGACGTCTCCTACGACGATGAGCATTGAACCGTCCTGGAGCGGGAGGACCTGGAAGAAGTCGCCGCCAACACCGTTGACAGGCAGGTAGGCGCTTTCAAGCATGAAGTTGCGGTTGGAGGGGAGCTGGGTGGGAATGAGCATGGTCTGGACGCTGCGCGCGGCTTCAATTTCAGCGGCGGAGCGCTGCTCTTCCTGGCTGATATGGATGAAGCGGTAGAGGATGACGGCGATGAGGCTGGCGAGAAAGACGCCGTAGGTAAGAATGCTGGTGCTGAATTCGATGGGGCCGAAATGAAAGCGATGCGATGCGAACTGTTCGGGGAGCCAGTGCTTTCCGGCGGCGTAATCGAGGATGGTGTCGAGAGAGTCGGCGGTTGCGGCGAGAAAAAAGGGAAGCAGCATAACGCCCGCTTCGGCGAGACCCCGGCGCCAGGCGCGGAAGAGCAGGACTGAAACGAGGGCGGTGAAGACGACTTCAGCGGTAATGGACAGATACTCATAGATCTGGTCGAAATGGACGAGCGAGAAAAGCGGCACGATCAATAAGGAGATCTGAACGATGCGGACGATTCTGCTATGGCCGCCGCCGGTAAACCGCAGGATGAATTCAAGAGTAACGGCCATGAAGACGCGACCGGCAAAAACGATGAGGACATTGAAGATGGACCACGGGATCAAGGCTTGGCCGAAAGCAATTTCAGTGGTCCCGGAGAGGGTCACGGAGAGGCAAAGCAAGGCGAGCCAGAGGTATTCCGAATGATGGCGTTGCGCGATATAGAGGGTGGCACCCAGGATGGCCACGCAGAGGAATAAGAAGCTGAGGATGATGCCGGCGATTTCGCTGTGGTCCCAGCGGTGATCGCTGGCTGTGGCGAGCTGGCCGGCTATGTCGCCTTGTGTGCCGAGCTCGGCTTTGACCAGCAGACCGCGGCCGATGGAGAAGCGAGGTCCGGCCCAGGTGCGGATGGCGATGACGATTGCACTGTTGGGGTTGGGACGCGAAACGTGCACAACAATGGGTGGCGACCGGTACATTTCCGGACGTTCGGACATACCGCGAGTGTGTCCGGATTCGACTCCATTGACATAGGCGGCGAGCTGGCCGATGGAATCGCTGGTCAGCAGCAAGTCGAGCTGAGGATTGCCGGGGAGGTTGTCGAATTGCGATAGCTGCCGCGGCTGGATCTTCAGGCGATACCAGGCGTAGCCGGAGTAGGAATCGATGGCTTGTTCGCTGAGCGTCTGACTCAGGGTGACGAGGGCCCAGGTAGAGTCATCGAAGCCGGGATCGGCCCATCGCGGATCGTCGCCGACTTGAAAGTGCCAGGGGCCGTCGAAGACCAGCGTACCGTGGAATGTGGCGGAGACGGCGGGCGCTAACGGTGGGGCGGAAGCGGGAGGGGTTTGGGCGGACAGTTGGAGGATGCAAGCGCAGAAGATGGCAAGCCAGCCCCAGACACGGCCGGAGACCGACCTTGGTTGGAACCCTGCCGCCTCTGCACTTGCTTGACCGGCGATTTTCATGCGCGATTTAAGTTTAGTGCAGAAGCGTGAGGACACGTGGATTCGGGGAATCCCGGGACGGCAGACACGGTTCTGGAGGCTCAGTGGCAAGATCGCGGCCCCTCGCAATGAGAGAGATACGGCATCCGGCATGCCTTGGTTCGCGTCTTGCCGGCTCGGCGCTTCCGGGTCAAATTCATCGTACGTTTGCAATTTGTTTGCCTAATTGTTTTAGTCTGTTAACGGTTCCGCGCGGCCTCAGTTATTTGAAATGAAACGGCCGCCGGGCGAGGGCTGACCGTTTGAGCCAAATCGTATTTGTTCTGGAAGACGACACTGACATCTCGCGGCTTATACAGCATCACCTTGAAGCTGCTGGATTTATCCCCAGGCTTTATCACACCCCCACCACACTGATTCCGGATGCCGAACGCCAGGCGCCCGCCCTGTTTCTACTGGACATCATGGTTCCGGGCGGCGATGGGTTGGACGTGTGCAGGCGGCTGCGCGCTCACCCTGCGCTCTCCACAATTCCGATCATTTTTTTGACCGCCCGTGCGGGAGAAAACGACCGCGTGCTTGGGCTGGAACTGGGCGCCGACGACTACATTACGAAGCCTTTTGCCACTCGCGAACTGGTGGCGCGTGTCAAGGCCGTTCTGCGGCGATTCGAGCGTCCGACAACGCCTTCGGTGATCAGCTTTGAAGAGGTAATTATTGACGCCAACGCGATGCAACTGCGCGTGCGGGGCGAGCTGACGACGACGACGGCGACCGAGTTCCGGCTGCTGGACTACCTGGCGCGGCATCCAGGGCGGGTGTTCAGCCGCGACCATTTGCTGGATTCGGTGTGGGGAGATGCGCGCTTTGTGACCCCGCGTTCCGTGGATGTGTACGTTCGGCGAATCCGTGAGAAGATCGAGGTCGATCCGGAGAATCCTCGTTACCTGAAGACGGTGCGCGGAGCCGGGTACCGCTTCGAGATTCCTAAGATCGATTAAGAAGCCCGGAAATGAGACAAGAGCAGATGAGCTGAACGGGAGCCCGGCCCTAGCCGGCCAGCGCGCCGGTTCACGCTGGAGGGGCGGCGCCGATTGACCCGCAAGGTATTTACCAAGCTGCTGGGCCTGTTCGTCCTGCTGCTCGTGTTCCACACGGTGGTGATGGAGTTTGTCTTCAACCGGATGGTGGAACACACGGCGGACGCCGCCATGCGTCTGTTGGGCCGCGAGGCGCTTTTGTCTGGCGTGATCGCGCTGGCAATCGCGATTCCCGTGGCGGCGTGGGTCGCGGGGCGGCTTACGTCCCGGCTGCAGCGGGTGGTTGCCTTTGCGCGGCGCGTGGCGGACGGGGATTTGAGCGCGCGACTGGACCAGACGGAGGGTGATGAACTCTCAGCGATGGAAGCCGCGCTAAACCAGACGGCCGAGAAGCTGGGCCAGAGTTTTGCCGAGATTGAGAGCCGGCGCCAGGAACTCGCGGCGATGCTGGACTCTATGCAGGAAGCGGTCATCGCCATTACGCGTGAAGGCTGCGTGCGCTGGTCGAACTCAGTGATGCAGCGGATTGCCGGCACCCAGATCCGGCCAGGCCGCGCGCTGGTGCACTCGGTGCGCGATCCGGAGGTTCTGACCTGCATCCGGGCGGCGCTTGAACACCACGAAGTCCGCTTTGGCCGCGCCAGTTCGCTGGCTCCGGGGCGGATCTTCGAGATCAACGCCGCGCCACTGCCCTCGGGCGGCGCGCTGGTGGTTCTGCATGACGTGACCAGCATAGAGGCTGCGGAGAAATCGAGACGCGACTTCATTGCCAATGTGAGCCACGAGTTGCGCACACCGTTGACCTCGATTCAGGGCTACGTGGAGACGTTGGTCGAGGATCCCAACCCGCAGCCCGAAACCACGCGCGAGTTTCTCGGGGTCATTCTGAAGAATGCGACACGGATGAACCGGCTTACCGAGGACCTGCTGGCGCTGGCGAGCGTGGAAAGCCCGGACTACAAGGTGACCCTGCAGCCGACCCGCGCGAGCGCCCTGGTACTGGACGCGATCGAGTCGTTTGGCGGGATGGTCGTCGACTCCGCAGTTGAACTGGAATCGGCAGGCGCGCCGGACACGCCGGTTATGGCCGATCCGGACGCGATGAACCAGGTTTTCGGCAACCTGATTGAGAACGCGCTCAAGTATGCAAAAACAGGCGGACGGATTCGCGTGGGCGCGCTTCTATTGGAAAACGAGGTGGAGTTCTCCGTTCAGGATTTCGGTCCGGGCATTGCTTTCGAACATCTGGAGCGGATCTTCGAACGCTTCTACCGCATCGACAAGGCGCGCTCCCGCGAGTCGGGCGGGACGGGGTTGGGGCTGGCTATCGTGAAACACATTGTGCAGGCTCACGGGGGACGCATCTGGGCGGAAAGCGAACTCGGCTCGGGCGCGACCTTCCACTTCACGCTTCCCATGTCTCATTTACCGATCGGAACGCATGGCTCGCGAGCCGCCAGCGAGCTGAAGCAGGCTGTGCAGAGTAGCGGCGTGTAAAAACAACTGTCTAAATGATGGCCGGCCAATGCTGATAGCACGCTGCGGCGTGAAGGGATTGGATGATTTATCGGGGCAAATCCACAGCAATTCAAGTCCCCGTAACATTGGCCGTAGACAATCGGATGCGGCAGTAATTCTGTAAGGGAGATTTGTGTGAAAAAGACAATAGTTGCCGTTGCGTTTTTGTTGATGGCCATGAGCTCCGCCTGGGCCCAGAAGTTGACCGGAGCGGGTGCTACCTTCCCCTACCCGATTTATTCTAAATGGTTTAGCGAGTACAGTGCGGCGCACTCCGGTGTTGAAATCAACTATCAGTCTATCGGGTCGGGCGGCGGGATCAAGCAATTTACCTCGGGACTGGTTGATTTTGGCGCGTCTGACATGCCCATGACCGACGATATGCTGGCTCAGTCGAAAGTGAAACTGGTTCACATTCCCACCGTGATTGGCGCGGTGGTGCCAATCTTCAATATCCCCGGCGTCAACGATGTGAAGTTGAGCGGCGAGGTGCTTGCGGATATCTATCTGGGCAAGATCGGCATGTGGAATGACAGCCGCATTGCAAAAGACAACCCAGGCGTCAGCCTCCCTAACCAGAAGATCATCGTTGTGCACCGCTCCGACGGGAGCGGCACCAGTTTCATCTTCACGGACTACCTGAGCAAAGTTAGCAGTGATTGGAGCGGCGGCCCCGGCAAGGGCTCGTCGCCTTCATGGCCTGTGGGCGTGGGCGGCAAGGGCAATGAAGGTGTAGCTGGCCTGGTTCGCCAACTGCCGGGGGCAATCGGCTACGTGGAACTGATCTACGCGTTGCAAAACAAAATTGCCTTCGGCGAAATCAAGAACGCCGCGGGGAGCTGGGTGAAGGCTTCGATTGAAGGCGTGACCGAGGCCGCGGCCAGCGTGCCTGATATGCCGTCGGATTATCGTGTGTCGATTACCAATGCACCGGGAGCCAACTCCTATCCCATTTCGAGCTTCACCTACCTGCTGATCGCGGTTCGGGCTCCGGACCCGGCAAAAGGCAAGGTGATCAAGGACCTGCTCAGCTGGATCATTACTTCTGGCGAGAATGAGGTCTCCGCTCTCTCGTATGCGCCGTTGCCGAAGAAGCTGGCGGAGAAGGTACTGAAGACCGTTTATTCACTGCAATAAATTCCAAAAAGAAGACGAGGGTCCGGTAGAAATGCCGGACTCTCGCGGTTGAGGAAAAGCGCCTTATCCCGAGTCCAGACAGAAAAATTGGACCGCACAGGCTCCAGTGTCCGCGTGAGAACACCGTTGGCCCCGTTGCAGTGG
>JBEKZG010000105.1:0-9239 GCA_049510095.1 Occallatibacter sp. | reverse complement strand
ATGGTTTTCGCGGGAAATCCGGCGGCTTCAATGGCATCCGACAGGAAGGACGTGAGCTTCTCGTCCATAGGTACGGCGGGCTGTTGTAATTGATCCGTCCGCTGGACGGCAATCCGGCGACGCCCCCCGATCGCGTCCGCAAGCGAACACAGTTCCTCAACGGCCAAGACGCGCGTGGGATCTTGCGCATGGCGGAGGTCGAGGCTCAGCTCAACGGCTCCTGGAACGACGTTGCCTGCATTGGGCTCTACGCGCACCCGGCCCACGGTGGCTATAAGGCCATCGGTTCTCTGAGCGAGTGCTTCCACTGTCGTGATCCACTCCGCGGCGGCTGCCAGTGCATCGTGGCGCAAACGCATGGGAGTGGTTCCGGCGTGATTCGCATGGCCAGTGAAGGTGAGGGTCAAACGGGTTTGGCCGACGATGGAGGTGACGGCGGCGATTCCCAAGGCTTCCGCTTCCAAAACCGGTCCCTGTTCGATGTGGACTTCGACAAAGGCGATGGCATCGGGCTGCAATTCCGCTTCTCCGATGCGATCAGGATCGAGGCCAAATTCGCGGATGGCATCTTTTACAGAGACGCCTTGTGAATCTGTCAATGCAAGGAGTGCGGGGTCGAAGCGTCCCGCGACTGCACGGCTTCCGAGAAACGGAACGCCGTACCGCACGCCCTCTTCTTCAGAGAAGGCGATGACCTCAATGGCGAGAGGAAGGGCGAGTTCCTGGGCAATGCCGACCCATTCGAGGGCCATCGTTAGGCCGAGGACGCCGTCAAAAGCGCCGGCGTCCGGCACGGTGTCGATGTGGGAGCCGAGGACGAGGCGTTTGGGCTTCGCGTTTACAGGCTGCCAGAGGCCACGCAGATTGCCAGCTGCGTCGACGCGGACGGTCATGTCGAGCGCTTCCATGCGGGTTCGTAAATGGGCATGAACATCGTGCATGGGCGGAGTGAGGAATCGGCGGGTGATGCGGCCTGGTTCCTCGGTCATTGTGGCGATGAGGCGGCACTCGGAAATGGCGCGGGCGGCACGGTCTGTCATGGGAGGACCGGCTTTCTTGTCAGTTCTTTGCCACGCGGAACCCCGATGAATCCGTTGCCTCTGC
The DNA here is from genome assembly GCA_049510095.1 of Occallatibacter sp. Classification (GTDB taxonomy): domain Bacteria; phylum Acidobacteriota; class Terriglobia; order Terriglobales; family Acidobacteriaceae; genus Telmatobacter. The sequence continues at coordinate 8,135 of JBEKZG010000105.1, read as the reverse complement.
CCTTCGCATCGAAGATTTGTTCTCCGCGTAGCCAGGTTTCCTCAACGCGGCCGTGGAGTTCTGCGCCGAGGTAGGGCGAGAGCTTGTGGCGAAAGTGGAGATGATCGGGAGTAACGGTCCAGGCGGGGAAGGGATCGAAGATTACGAAATCCGCGTCGGCGTCGGGAATGAGTGCGCCTTTGCGGCCGGTCAGACCGGCGAGGCGGGCTGGGCCGGCGGCCATCCATGCGGCTACCCGCTTCGCGGTCTCGTTCACATTACATCTGCGCCGGCCAAGAGCGGTCCAGATCACCGGAAGGGCGAGTCCCAGGCTTGCGTTCCCGCCCCAGGCTTGATTCCAGAGGCCTTCCTCGCGGCGCTTCATTCCAGGCGGGCAGGGGGAGTGATCGGTGGTGACCATGTCGATCTCGCCGGTTACAAGCGCCCTCCACAACTCTTCTCGATTGGCTGCGGTACGAATCGGAGGGGCGCACTTAAACTCAGTTGCGCCGTCTGAAATCTCCTCGGCGGCAAACCAAAGGTACTGAACGCAGGTTTCGACGGTTATGGGCACGCTACGGCTGCGAGCCTCAGCAAGCAGAGGCAGAGCCTGCGCGGTGGCCAGGTGAACAATGTGGATGGGTGTCGCGAACTCTTCCGCAAGTCGAATGAGGAGGGCGATTGCCTGGACCTCGGCTTCGTCGGGTCGCGAGGCGAGGTAGGTGGAATACTTGCGCCAGTCCGCGCCGGACGCGTTAAGCGCTTCAGTTGCGGCATCGACCGGTCCGGCTGCCTCGGCATGGGCCAGCAGCGGAAGCCCGGTGCCCTTCAACCTCGCAAGGGCCACGCGCAGGTCGGCTTCATTGACTGCTTGAAAACTATCGATGCCGGAGTGAATGAGAAAGCATTTAAAGCCCTGAACGCCTGCTTGGGCGAGAGGAAGAAGGGAATCGGCATTGCCGGGAACGACCCCGCCCCAGGCAGCCCAGTCAACCCAGGCCTGACCTCGGGCAGTTGCCCGCTTTGCTTCGAGGGCTTCGACATTCGTGGTCTCCGGTATGCAATTCAGCGGCATGTCGACCAGGGTCGTCACGCCTCCGGAGGCTGCGGCTTGCGTAGCGGTTGAGAAGCCTTCCCAATCGCGGCCGGGATCGTTAATGTGAACGTGGGAGTCGACGAGACCGGGTAGAATCACCAGATCGCCGAAGTCGCGCAATGTTGCAGAGGCGGGTGCGTCGTTCCACTCGAGCACAGCGACGATGCGCTGGCCTTCGATCAGCAGGGTTGCCGGTCTGAGACCGTCGATCGTCAGCACGTTCATTGAACGAAATGCTTGTGACATACTGTGTTTACTTTCGCCGTTTTGGGAGGTTGAGAGCAAGTTGACAATTCCCAGGGAACCGAATCCGGAGTTTTTGCGCCGCGCAATCGAGCTGGCGACTGAGAACGTCAAAGCGGGCACAGGCGGCCCGTTTGCGGCGGTGATTGTGCGCGACGGCCAAATTATTGGCGAGGGTGCGAACTCGGTGACGACGACGAACGATCCGACGGCTCATGGCGAAGTGAATGCGATTCGGGCGGCGTGCAAGGCACGGGGGACGTTCACGCTAGCCGGGTGCGAGCTTTACACCAGTTGCGAGCCATGCCCCATGTGCCTGGCTGCCAGCTATTGGGCGCGCCTGGATGCAATTTACTACGGCGCCAGTGCTGCCGACGCGGCGCGGGCGGGTTTCGACGACGCGTTCCTCTACGAGGAGTTTCGCCGGGAGCAACCGGCGCGTTCGCTGTCGGCTACGCAGTTGCTGGCGGACGAAGCGTGGGCAAGCTTTGCGGCATGGATTGCGATGCCGGACAAGACTCCATATTAATGCATCGACGAAATGGCTAATCCACCAAGACATCCGCAACGGCCAGGTGCTCATCGAGTGCTGCGATCCCTAGATCCAATTCCTCTTTCGTCACGATGAGCGGCGGAGCAATGACGAAGTGGCTGACCCAAGCCTGAATTGAGACTCCCTGGGCCATCATTTTGGCTGCAATCTGATCGACCACAAGCGGCTTGCCTTCCACTTTGTCGCGCATGGTATTGAAGGGCTGCTTGGTCGCGCGGTTCTTCACGATTTCGACAGCGAAGAAGAGACCGAGGCCGCGCACATCGCCGACGGAACGATGTTTGGCTTTGAGGGCTTCGAGCTTTTCGCGCACATACGGTTCGAGTCCGGCCGCACGTTCCACCAGATTCAGCCGCTGCATCTCCTCGATGGTGGTGACGGCAGGACCGAGGGTCATGGGATGCGCTTCGTAAGTGTGGCCGTGGGAGAAGTAGTGGTCTTCGAAGTAATCGGCAATCTTGGCGGTGGTGGCGCACAGGCCGAGCGGCATATAGGCGGAGGTGATGCCCTTGGCGGTCACCAGTATGTCGGGCTTCACGTTCCAGTTGTCGACGGCAAACCACTTGCCGGTGCGGCCCCAGCCGGCCATGACTTCGTCGGCGATGAGGAGAACGCCATAGCGGTCACAGATCTCGCGGAGGCGAGGGAAGTATTCGGGAGGTGGAACGAGGACGCCGTTGGTGCCGACCACGGGCTCGAGGACGATGGCCGCCACGTCGCTTTCATTGCGGATCATGTGCTCAATGTAATCGGCGCAGGCAATGTTGCAGGTGGGATAAGTGTGCTTGATAGGGCAGTCATAACAGTTTGTCTCCGGCGCGAAGATGAAGCCGGAGCCTTTGCCGGCGGGTTCCATGGCCCAGCGACGGGGGTCGCCTGTGGCGGCAATGGAGCCATTGGTCGATCCGTGATAAGAACGATAGCGCGAAATGATCTTGTTCTTGCCGGTGTACATGCGGGCAATCTTGAAGGCCGCTTCGTTAGCCTCTGTGCCGCTGGTTGCGAAGAAGAACTTGGTAAGACCTTCAGGGAGGACTTCAAGCAGTTTGGCGCTGAGACGGGCACGCGAGCGCGTCGCATATCCAGGGGCTACGTAAGCCAGCTCGCGAGCCTGCTCCGCGATGGACTCGATCACCGCCGGGTTCTTGTGCCCCAGATTGACACACATCAACTGCGAGCTGAAGTCGAGGTAGCGCTTGCCTGCGCCGTCGGTGAACCAGCAGCCCTCGGCGTCGGCGATGTAGAGCGGCTTCCAGGTCTTCTGGAAGCGCCAGGTTCCGTAGTTGTTCTGGCGGGTGATCGTCGTGATCTGCTCAGAGGAAAGTGTGTCCAAATCGGGATGTTCGCTCATGATGTGCCTCGGCTGCGTGAATGTTCCAAGACATGCTATCACCGTTTTAGGGCGCTAGGTTGCTGCCAGAAGTTTCTTAAGTTCCTCAATCCCCAGCATTGGAGATTTGCGGTGCAGCATCGCGTGGCAGTTTGGACATACCGGACGGAGGTCCTTCTTCGGGTCAACTTTGTACCTTTTACCAATCGCGGAAATCTTGACTATGTGGTGTACATGGATGAAGCCTTTGCCGAGTGCTCCGTATCTCATCACAAAGTCGAAGCCGCACACAGAGCACAATGGACCGAAATGCTTAATACAAACTTTCCTGGCGCGCAGATTCCGCTCGTATCCATTGACGATAATTGACTTCCGGCCGCCTTCGGGGAAGGTCTCGGGGTCACTTATCTCTTCAGGGAGCAGCGAGTGTTGGAGCGGAACGCGGTGTGCCGATTTACTTGCCGTCGAAGCCGCTTTGTCTAGGTCTCGTTTTACCTTAGCTTCTCGGGCATACATTAAGACTTTGACTGCCCTCCGAACGTCGGCTTCAGTTTGAAGATCTATGTGCAAAGGATACAGGCGGCCCATTCCAGAAATCGAGTTTCTCGGCGTTATGGGCAAGCCGACTTCTTCCACAAATTGCTTGAGCTCGTCGACTTGCAGATAGTCGAAGTATGGCCAGATCTGGATCTTGTGGAGTTTTGTGTAATGGTAGATATAACAAAGTTTCGGCTGTCCAGGCTCAACGAAGGCGCATCCGCGTTTAAACCGTTCGAGTCCGAAGAGGGGAAGCTTCTCACGGAGACAGCGGTATAGCGAATCGCAGAGAACCCGGCCTTCCGGGGTCGATTTTTTGTGTGAGTTCGCCATGGAACTGGAGAGCCTGTGCAGTTTCATTCCAACGTGCCTCCAGCTAAGAGCTGAGAGTTGGTAGCTGGAGGCCGTTTTTGTTACCGGTTCTTTGCGACCTCTTCGACAGTGACTGGGTCCAGGAAGGGCATAGCTGCGCGCAGTCGCTTGCCGACGATTTCTACGGGGTGCTTGGCTTCGGCTTCGCGGAAGGCCAGGAACTCCTTGCGGCCGGTGTTCTGGTCTGCGAGGAAGCGCCTGGCAAAGCTGCCGTCCTGGATCTCGGTGAGGATTGCCTTCATGGCCTTCTTGCTTTCGTCGTTGATGACGCGGGGGCCGGAGACATAATCGCCCCACTCGGCGGTGTCGGAGATGGAGTAGCGCATGTAGGCGAGGCCGCCGCGATAGATGAGGTCGACGATGAGCTTGAGCTCGTGGAGCACTTCGAAGTAGGCGCTCTCCGGCTGATAGCCGGCTTCGGTGAGGGTTTCATAGCCCGCCTTGATGAGCGCGCTGACGCCGCCGCACAGCACGGCTTGTTCGCCGAAGAGATCGGTCTCGGTTTCTTCTTTGAAAGTGGTTTCGAGGACTCCGGCGCGGGTGCAGCCGATGCCCTTGAGATAGCTGAGGTTCAGGGCGTGGGCTGTGCCGGTGGCGTCCTGGTGGATGGCGATGAGGCCGGGGACGCCGCCGCCTTCGGTGAAGACCTCGCGGACGCGATGGCCGGGGGCTTTGGGCGCGGCCATGCCTACGTCGATGCCGGGCGCGGGGACGATGGTCTTGTAATGGATGTTAAAGCCGTGCGCGAAGAGGAGCAGCTTGCCGGGGGCCAGATTGGGGCCGATTTCCTCGGCATACAGTTTGGCCGCGGTCTGATCGGGAACCAGGACCATGACGACATCGGCCCATTTTGTGGCTTCCGCGACGGTGTCCACTTCAAGGCCTGCCTTCTCGGCCTTGGCGATGGATTTGGAGCCGGCGGCGAGGCCGACCTTTACGTGGACGCCGGAGTCCTTGAGGTTAAGGGCGTGTGCGTGGCCCTGGGAGCCGTAGCCGATGATGGCCACCTTTTTGGCTTGAATGAGGGCGAGGTCGGCGTCGTGATCATAGTAAGTCGTAGCCATGATTTTTGGTCTTTTCCTTTGCGTGCGGGTTTAGGGTTGATTCGGTGGAAAGCGCCGGTTATTGAAGTTTCAAAGCAGTTTCGGGTTCCCCCTTCGACTGCGCTCAGGGCAGGCTTTCGACTTCGTCCGCCGAAGCGGACTTCGTTCAGGATGACAGCAATTACTTTACTCTGGCTCGACGGCGGCGGTGTCATCGAAGGCCTCGACTGGTTGGGCTTCCGGCTCGGCGGGACCTGCTCCCATGGCTTTGAGGACGCTTGATGTGTGGTGGCCGCGGCGCATGGTCATTTTACCGCTGCGGCAGATTTCGAGGACGCGGCCTTCGTCTTCGCGCAGGACCTCAATGAGTCCTTCGATCTTGCTTTCGACGCCGGTCATCTCAATCATGAGCGACTCGGAGGTGAGGTCGACGATGCGGGCGCGAAAAACCTCGACGAGATCGAAGATCTGCGTGCGATTACGCGGCGTGGCGGCGACCTTGATGAGGGCCAGTTCGCGCGTCACGGCGGGCGCGCCGGCGATGTCATCCACATCGACAACATTCTCGAGCTTGAACAGGCTGGCGCGGACGCGATTGCCGGCTTCCGCGGAAGCGTCGCAGACAAGCGTGAGGCGCGAGAGCCCGGGGCGCTCGCTGCGGCCGACGGTGAGGGAGTTGATGTTGATGTTCAAACGGCGGAAGAGCGAAGCGACGCGCGTCAGCACGCCGGGTAGGTCTTCTACGTAAGCGACGAATGTATGCAGCATGATGAGCCTTTCCAGAGATCAGGGGTCAGAGATCGGAGATCAGGGGCGCTGGTGCCGAGTTCTTGGTGGAATCGAGGATTGCATAAAGCATCTTTCCAACTTCGTGGGATAAACCTTCTGCTTCGTTGAGAAGTATAGGGTTCCCAATCCCAATTGCTCGAGCGATCTCGATTTGTGTTTGCAATTCAAAATTCGATGCTCTGGCCACGCCCAGGAATTGCCGGTATTCGGCCTTGTGCAGCCTTCCATGTCCCTCGGCAATATTGCTCGGCAATGAAACTGCCGCACGCCTGATTTGGCTGCTCAGCCCGTAGGTTTCCTCACGCGGGAAGTCTCGGGTCAAACGATAGATTGCAACAGTCAACTGCTTCGATCTCTGCCAGACTGTCAAATCCCTAAACGAATGCGGCATAGAAGACTCTTTCTGGTTCGCAGGGCGGGTTTCTGATCTCTGATCTCTGACGCCTGATCTCTGTCTACTTGTCTTCCGGCGACTCTGACAACGGGTCGTGTTCGGGGCGGCGGATCATTTCGTGGAGCGCGGCGCCGACGGGAATCATTGGGTAGACGGACTCTTCCTTTTCGACCATGAAATTGAGCAGGAAAGCGCCGTTTGCGCTGCGGGCCTCTTCAACGGCGGAGGCGAGTTCGGCACGGGTGCGGACGGCACGGCCCTTGATGCCGTGGGCGTCGGCCAGTTTGACGAAGTCGGGGCTTACCAGCGGAGTGGCTTCGTAGTTGCGTTCGTAGAAAAACTCCTGCCACTGACGAACCATGCCGAGATAGCCATTGTTAATGATGGCGATGTTGATCTTGATGCCTTCCTGGGCGATGGTGGAAAGCTCTGCGGCGGTCATCTGGAAGCCGCCGTCGCCGGCGACGACCCAGACTTCCTTGTCGGGGCAGGCGAACTTTGCGCCGATGGCAGCGGGCAGAGCAAAACCCATGGTGCCGAGGCCGCCGGAGGTTATGAGTGTGCGCGGATGCTCGTGACGGAAGTACTGCGCTTCCCACATCTGGTGCTGGCCGACGTCCGTGACGACGATGGCGTTGCCCCCGGTGATACGCCACAGATCGTGCATGACGTGGGCGGCGTAGAGATGGCCAAGGTCGGGGATATTTTTGATGTCGCGGACGGCCGACGCGCCTTTGCTGGCTTCAATGGTCTTGAGCCATCCGGAGCCGTCGCGGCCGGAGACCCGCGGGAGCAACTGTTCAAGGACTTCACGCAGATCGCCGACTAGGGCGACGTCGACTTTGACGTTCTTATTGATCTCGGCGGGGTCGACTTCAATGTGGATCTTTTTTGACTTGGGAGAATAAGTGGCGATGGTCCCAGTGACACGATCGTCGAAGCGCATTCCGCAGGCAATGAGCAGGTCGGCCTCCTGGATGGCGTTGTTCAGCCACGACTCGCCGTGCATGCCCATCATGCCGAGATTGAGCGGGTGAGATGCGGGGAACGCTCCGAGGCCGAGGAGGGTGAGACCGACGGGAATCTGCGCGCGTTCGGCGAGTGTGCGGACTTGCTCCACGGCGCCGGACTCGGAGACGCCATGGCCGGCGAGGATGACGGGACGCTTGGCATTGCGGATCAGCTCGGCGGCCTGCGCGAGGCCGGAGTCTTCAACGCGAAGCATGGGATGAGGGCGATAAGGACGCGGCTTGGCGGCGGCGAAGTCGAAGATGGCTGTGCCTTGTTGCGCGTCCTTGGTGATGTCGACAAGCACCGGGCCGGGGCGGCCGGAGACGGCGATCTGGAAAGCGCTGCGGAGGGCGGCAGCGAGATCTTCCGTGCGATTGACAAGGAAGTTGTGCTTGGTGACGGGCAACGTGATGCCGGTGATGTCGACTTCCTGGAAGGCATCTGTGCCGAGCACTTTGCTGGAGACGTTGCCGGTGATGCAGACGATGGGAATGGAGTCGAGCATGGCGGTTGCGATGCCGGTGACAAGGTTGGTGGCGCCGGGGCCGCTGGTGGCGATGGCCACGCCGACCTTGCCCGAGGCGCGCGCATAGCCGTCGGCCATGTGTGAGGCGCCCTGCTCGTGGCGGACGAGGACGTGGTGGATGGGGAACTTGCGCAGCGCGTCGTAGGCGGGCAGGATGGCTCCGCCGGGATAACCGAAGACGGTGGTGACACCCTCGCCCACCAGCGTAGCCCACACGATTTCAGCACCGGTGAGGCGGGTGGGGGTGGTGAGATGGGCGTTG
>JBEKZG010000104.1:0-9245 GCA_049510095.1 Occallatibacter sp. | reverse complement strand
GAAACTTTGCTTGTTACGCCTATAGGCCCGAATCAGTATCGAATGGCGGGAAGCGCCGTCCTGGGGGATGTTTTTTATCTCGACGCGATCGAGACGGAACTCCAAACTGACGGTATTGTCCGGTTCTTGCGCGTATTCACTCCATCCGGGCTGATAAAAAAGTGTTGGGTTGTCTCCGGAGCCGTGCGCGAATCGCCAGCCTTGTCTGCTTTGCTGGAAAGAGCGATGGCTGTTGGCGGCAACTGGGAGAGGATATTCGGCAGTGTTCTCACTCTGCACTTGCCGCCGCATGAACGCGATACGATCATGGGCGCGATCAACGATCTATTTAAATAAGCATCTCTGGGAGGAAGCGGAAGACCTGAGATTGTGCCGGAGATGAATCCCCGGCCTGCCATGCCTTCCGCGGTTGTCAGTCCGGCCTTCAGTTAGCGGCGGGTGGGGCGGCGCAGGCGTCGAAGGCGGCTGTCTCAATGGTTTGGCCGTGCTTCATCTGGACGAAGATGCGATAGGGGCCGGCGGTGGGAAAGCCGTAGGGGAATCCTACTGAATTTGGCAGGGTCGCTGAAGGCTCGCTGGATGCCGGCATGGACATACCTGGCATGGAGGCCATGGCGGCGGAATTGTGCTGGCTGGTTTGATTGGGCTGATTTTGGCGGGGCTGATTCTGAGCTGCGGCCATCATTAGAGCGGCCATGGAGACTGTGCCTGAGGGGTGAACGTGCGCGAAGACTGTGCCGTCGTCTTTGACGAAGGCTGCGTGGCCTGGCATGCCCATGTATAGAGCTGTATCCGTGGCTGGCTTGTCGTCGGCTCCGAGGAGTGAAAACTCGAAGACCTGGGGCGTTTTTGCCGGCTGTGTTGCTGGATTGTTCCATACCATGGTGTAGCGGTCGGGCAGACTGAAGCGCTGGGACATCACAGGATCAGTTGGAGCGGGATTGGCTGGGCATGTGTTGGGTCCGGTGGGGGTCGAACCGAGAGGCGGCGCTTGTCCGGTTGCATCGTCTCCGACCAGCGGGCGGCCGGTGATTTCCGGCAAGGTGATGCGGGTGACGAGCGTCTCGGGGAAGCCGGTGGCGTGTACCACATCCGCATAGAGGCTGTAGGTTCCTGCGGGGATTGACGGCAGGGCCAATTGGAATTTGCCGGGGGCAACCAGGTCGGGATGTAGATGGTAGACGACATCGAATCCTGGCTCGCGGATCAGGTAGAGGTGCATGAGATGGTCGTGATCGGGCACGAAGTCGTCGAGGCGGCGGCTGCGGAGCCAGCCGGGGTCTTTGATCTTGAGATGAAGAATCTGGTCTGGGCCGAGGACCGCTTGCATGGTGAGCGGCTTGTACACTTTTAGCGCATAGTTGTCCGCTTCGCCCTTCCACCACTTGTTGCCGAACCAGACTGCGGCAATCATGACCAACAACGCGACGGCCATACTGATCCAGGCGCGTGTTTGGGTGGTCGTGGAAGGTTGCGCGCCCGGCGGGAGTTGGGCGTCGCGCACCGCCGCGCCGACAATGCCGACGACTCCCGCTACAAGGAGCAATCCCAGGCTGCCGAGGACGATGCCGAGGCCGGCATTCATGCCGAGCGTGGACGACGAGGTGGCAGGGACGGGGATGGATAGCACGCCCTGGCCGCGGTTGCCATTGACCATGAAGCGCACCTGCCACGATCCGCTGGCCATGATCCAGAGTGCGCCGGTGAAGAAGAGCTTGTCCTGCGCGGATTGCTTCATCTGGTCGGCAACCGGAGGGTGGTGGGAGGCCTCGCCGGTTAGCGGGATGGGCGTGATTTGAATGTCTGAGATGGAGGGTGCGGTGGTCGGGTCGCCTTCGGCGCGGACTTCGATTTCCGCTACGCCGGGGATGACCAGGGGCGGGCGAATGGTGATGAAGAGCTTGTACGGGCCTGCGCTGCCTTCGGCGTAGATGTCTGGGCTGCCTACGTGGGCATGGGCTGGAGGCGGGGCGAGGAAGAGCGCGGCGAATATGAGGATGAGGGCGGCGCCTCTGATGAAGATGTAAGACCTGTCGCCGGAGACCCCGGTTCGCTCCCAATGAACAAGAATGTCCGACGGGGAGTTTCGCAGCGCTCCTACAGGGCGCAAGATTCGTAATGGCGGCTTACCCAGCACTTCGTGCTGGGCTATCTTCGTGTCGCCCCTCCGGGGCGGGCTGTGGCGCCGATCGTTCATCTCTGGCGTAACTCGCCGGGGCGAGTCAGGCTGCTCCTGATGAACAGGCTTGTCTAGGGTATTGGTCTCCCGCCCTTTCGCCAGAAAAAAGGCGAAAGAACGGGGCACGGAACTTCTTTGGCTGGTGCAACGCGGGATCATTGCTGGCTCGTTGTTAGCGTTGAATGCCACGCATCCACCTTCCCAGGATGACTCCGACCCAGATGCTGAGAATGGCGAAACCCACGGCCCAGGCTAGACCGCTCAACAGTACAGCGCCGTGCTCCGGGTCTGCGAAATGGCGTAGGACATCGTACGACTGTGGGGATTCGCCATAGCCGACGTACATGGCTCCGAAGATGCGATTGCGCGCGGCCCCGGTCATGAGGAAATTGGAAAACGGCCATTCGGCAGCGATGAGGGGCAGGACGAATGCGGGGCCGCTGATGAGCGCTATCTGCCACGGCTTCCACTTGGCGGTTGCGTTCCAGATCAGGTCGAGAAGGATGGCCGGAACGATAAGCAGGATGGGAAACTTGGGCGGGATGAAGTGGGTGACGGTCTCAAAGACAGGGCCCAGTTTGGGCTCGGCGGGAAAGAGCGGCAGGATGAGGACCATGCTTTCGACGAAGACCGTATAGACGAGGGCGATCCAGGTGCATGCCCAGCGATTGCGCGAGGACTGCCAGAGGATGGCGAAGAGGGCCGGGGTGCCGATGGCGATGATCTGGTAGGCCTGCGCGGCGTGGAGGTAGACGTCCCAGGTGTACTCCATGCAGAAGAACATTTCGAAGACCAGCATGAGGCCGCCGACATAGAGAACCAGCCAGCGCAGGGGGCGCGCGGCGGCTTCCGTGGCGCGGTTCATGGCGCCGAGTAGCAGTATGAGAGTGCCGATTTTTACGGAGAAGACGCCCAGCATGAGCAGTGTGTGGGGCGGGCTGACGATCTTTACGTCGAGCCCGTAGGCGGCGTGCCACCAGTTGTCAAAGGGCGCGGAGGTGAGCATGGCGATGCCGCCCCAGGAGGCGATGAAGGCGCCGAGCGGCGCGCGGAAGCCGAAGACCGATACGGACGACGCGACCAGGGAGGCCGGCTTGCGGAAGGTGGTGTAGAGGACGAGGTAGCCGCAGGAGATGGCTGCGAGAACGCCGCAGGCATAGATGGCCATGTGGGCGGGAGTCCAGAAGGTGTCGCGGCCGATGGAGCGATGCCAGGAGACGTCCCAGTGGCCGCCGATGGTGACGGACGTGACTGCGAGGACTACGCACCAGAGGTACCAGGGAATGGCTGGCTCGCGGGGCGGGGCTGCTTCGGCCGCTGCGATGTTGGATGGGTTCCAGGTTGTGGCCATTGCCGTTTCCTCCTCGTCATTATTCTATTAGGACGGTGAATGGGGGATAAAGGAGCTTTTTTGCGGGGAATTGAACAGACCAACCAACGACAAGACGAAATGAAGGGATCGGGAAGCCCTGACTGCATCGGGCACCCACTGCTGAGCTGCCGGCCCCTCAGGCTGAGCGGAGGATGGAAATCACTGTCAGGTCGTCGTCCTGCCCGTGATGAATTGCGGCTTCGGCGAGGACGAGCGGGGTTGCTTCCTGGCGCAATAGGGCCTGGGTACGGTCGAATCCGAACAGGACTCCCTGCGCATCGCGCGCCTCGACCACGCCATCTGTAATGAGAGTCAGGCGATCTCCAGGTTGCATCTGGAGCGTGACCTGGTCGTCCGGGGCGGGGGCGGCGGAGGCGGCGATGCTGAGCGGGAGCGACCCGGCGAATGCGATTTCAGAGCCGTTGAGCCATGGCGGCAGATGACCCGCATTGGCCAGCACGACGCGCCCCGAGGGATCGAGACGCACGGCCAGGCAGGTTACAAAACCTCCGTTTTTGCGCTCGTAAAGCCGGTTGTTGAGTTCGGCCAGAATCTGCGCGGGATCCTGGATGACGCCGCTGATCGTGTGCAGCATGCCAATGAGCATGGAGACGATCATGGCAGCGCTGATGCCTTTGCCGCTAACGTCGCCAACGACGACTAGAGTTTGACCGCCGTCGAGGGGGATGACCTGAAAGAAATCTCCACCGACCTGTGCGGCGGGACGGTAGATGCTTTCGATGGCGTAGCCCGGAGTGGGCGGCAGCTCTTCAGGCACCATGAGCCGCTGGATTTCGCGAGCGGCAGCCAATTCGGTGTCGAGGGCGGCCTTATCGCGCTCAAGCCGGACGTGGCGGCGCCACTCAGAGACGGAGACCACAACAAAACCGGTATAGCCCAAGGCGACGGAAATGACCACAGCTACACCGTCAAAGACAAGCCGGTTATGAAAGCTGTTGAGAAGGACCGCATCGAGATGGGTAAGCGGGGGAGCCTCGGGCAGCCAGTTGCGCAGCAGCGCCATGCAAATGTTCTCGAGAATGAAGAGCGGCACTGACGGAATCCAGAACCGGTGGCGGAGGGTGATGCCGGAGACTGCGTAGGACACCGCGAACAACGCTATGATCAATACAGAGAGAGCAAGACTCAGGGCTGACTGACGTCCCAGGTCCATGCCATCGAATACAAATCCGAAGCTGGCGAAGATGGAGAAGGCAGCGAGGAGAAAAACGACGACAGTCCAGCGAGGGGCGGTCTTCCACGCCCTTGGTTGCAAATCGTCGGGTGATTTCGATTGCTTCATGCTGTTTTTCAAGGATTACACGATCTGGTGAACTCCTGATAGCTTTACTTCTGATAAAATGTAAAGAGAGGAGAATCTGGTCCTATGGAAGCTACGCTCAGCAGTAAGGGGCAGGCTACGATCCCTAAGGCGGTTCGGGATCGCCTGCAGATTAAGCCGGGAGACCGGTTCAAGTTCTTCTTCCACCGTGACGGTGTGATCATTCTGCCCAAGATTTCAACTGCCCGACTCAAGGGCATGATTCCAAAAACGGCCAAACCGGTATCTCTTGAAGAAATTGATCGTGCGATCGATGAAGGCGCAACGCAGAGATTTCGGCGCAGAAAATGATCGGTCTCGACACGAACGTGCTTCTGCGCTACCTCACGCAAGACGATCCAACGCAATCTCAACGTGCAACGGAAATCATCGAACGGCGCTTGACTGAGGAGGAACCGGGCTTCGTCAGCATCGTGGTCATTCTTGAGATTGTGTGGGTTCTGAAAAGCCTTTTCAAGCGTTCGCGGCAGGAGATCGCGAACGACATTGAAATGCTGTTAGCGGCTGACACGCTTGAGGTTCAGAATGAACAGGAAGTCTATTACGCCGTTGTTTCGCTCCGCAATGGGACGGGGACATTCGAAGACGCTTTGATCGGATCTTTGGGCGCGTGGAGGGGTTGTTCGGCAACTCTGACGTTTGATGAAGATGCCGCCTGGCGTCTGCACGGGTTTCTGCTCGCCTGATGGATTTCCCCTTCCCCGGCGGCATACGCCGGAAGATGCGGCAACCCGTCTTCTTGTGGCCGCCCTCATGCCCGAGAAGCTACCGGAACTCGACCGTTTTTAGCGGTCCCGTCATTAGCAAATCAGCGCATCACTCGCAATCAGCCAAGTATATTATTGCCGTTGCAAATGATTGATTCCATTGAGAATCGTGTCTGAACGGATTTCGCACCGTCCCTACGGGACGGAGACTCTTATTGAACTCTGACCCTGGACTGCGCTTCGCTTGTCCAGGGCTAACATCGCGTCTCCCTCCGGGAGAAAGGACGTCCACATTGTTTAAACTCCCGTGGGTCGGCTTTGCCGGTGGAGGACTGTTACCAAGCCTGTGTGAAATGGCATTTCCGCAGCCTGTGAAGCCGACGCTCCCTCCGTCAAAGCAAAAGCCGGGGTTTTTAATCTTTCCTAACCGCGTCTGGTGGATTGGTGTCTAATGTTGCGCATGGACAGGAACGACCACGCAGCGATCCAGGCGGTTTTAGCTGGGAACAAGGAGGCTTATGGGGCGCTGGTGTTGCGCCACAGCCAAAGCCTCTTCCGGGTGGCGTTCCGCATTACGGGTAACGAGGCCGATGCGGAGGACGTGGTGCAGGAGGCGTTCCTGCGCGGAAATCAAAAGCTGGAGGGCTTTGAGTCCCGATCGAACTTCGGGACATGGATTTACCGGATCGCGGTGCGCTGCGCGCTGGACAAGATTGGCGGACGGCGTTACGACATGAGCGCCAGGGTGGCGGACAACAACGATCCGGAGCAGGACGAAGTGCAGGTGGCGGATGAGGTAGCGGGGCCGGACAGGCTGCTGCTGAGCGGAGAAATTGCCGCGATGCAGCAGGCCGCGATGTACTCCCTGACGCCGACAGAGCAGACCGCCTTCATTCTGCGGCACATGGAGGATTGCTCAACCGAAGAGATTGCCGCCGCGCTGGGCATACAGCCGAACGCGGCAAAGCAAGCCGTGTTCAGAGCGGTACAGAAGCTGCGGCGCAGGTTGGCGACGTTGAAGGTGAGACATGAAGCATTTAACTGAGCATTTAACCGAGACCGAACTGATCGATTATGGCTATGGCGAAGGAGATAGATCCGCGATAGAAGGGCACCTTTTTGCGTGCCCGGATTGCGAGAAGGCTTATGGCGAGTTGCAACTGGAACTGGCGGAAATGAAGTTTGTGGAACCTCCGGCTCGCGATGCGGATTACGGGCAGAGGGTGTGGGAGCGGCTGGAAGGGCGGCTGCCCGCTTATGCGGCGCGGAAGCGGAGCTGGCTGGGCATTACCGGAACAGCGGGATGGTGGCGTGTTTTGAGTTATGCGGCGGCGTGCGCGGTGCTGGTGGCGGGCGGGTTTGCGGGCGGCCGGTTGTGGGATCACTGGCAGGCGCAGATTTCCGCAAAAAATCACCCCGCGCCACCGCCGGTGAACACGGCGCAGCCACCGCGGCGGGTTGTGGTTGTGGTGCTGAGCGATCACCTGGACCGGTCGGAACGGCTGCTGGTGGAGTTGAAGCATGTGGACGCGGACAGCACGGAGATGGTTTCTCCGCTGCGCGACGAAGCGAAGAACCTTTTGACGGCGAACCGGATTTGCCGGAAGGAAGTGAAGCAAGACGACGATCCGGCGCTGGGCACGGCGCTGGACCACCTGGACACATTGCTGGCCGAGTTGGCGAATGAGCCGGGAGGGTTGAACAAGGCGACCATTGCCCGGCTGCAGGATGAGATGAACAAGGATGGGCTGTTGTTTGAGGTGCGCGTGCTGCGGTCGAGAATCTCGCAAGGGCGGGGGATCTCGCATGCGCGAGGGGCTTCTCATGCGCAGGGGGCGGGAGCGAAGAGGCTAACGGGAGGGACTGTATGACGAGGGGACGATTTTATCTGACTATATTAGCGGCGGGAATTGTGTGTCTGGCGTTCAGCGGCCCGGCACAGCCCGCGGCCGGCCAGGCGTTTGCGGGAGCGATGCCGGCCGCGGAAGCAGAGGGGGGAGCGGGCGGGACGGGTTCGCCCGAGAACCAGATGTATGCGGACGGCACGCGCGCCATTAACGATGGGCGGTGGGCCGATGCGCAAACGATTTTCAGCAAGATTGCCAACGAGCATAGCGAGCACTCCGACGGAGCGCTTTATTGGAAGGCGTACGCCGAAAACAAGATGGGGCAAACGAAACTCGCGCTGGCAACCTGCACGATGCTGAGAAGCTCGTATCCGGGGAGCAGTTGGATTCATGAGTGCGGCGCGCTGAGAATCGAGATACACGCCAAGAGCGGGCAGCCGGCCGAGCCGAACGCGGGAGATGACGACGACCTGAAACTGCTGGCGCTGAATGCCTTGTTGCAGAAAGATGAGACGCGGGCGCTGGGACAGATTCAGGAGATTCTGAACAGCAGCGATTCAAGCGACAAACTAAGGAAGGAAGCGCTGTTCATTCTGGGGCATCACTACTCCGATGAGACGTATGCGGAGGTTGTGCGCCTCAGCTATGTGGAGGGCGATGTGCGCGTTGCGCGAGGAGCGCAGAATGAGAAACCCGCGGGCCCGGTATGGGAGAAGGCGGTCGCCGACCTTCCGGTGGAGACGGGCTTCAGCCTGGTGACGGGCGAAGGGCGCGCGGTGATTGAGTTTGAAGATGCCTCGACCGTGTACCTGGGAGAGAACTCGGTTCTAACCTTCAACGACCTGCATACTCAGAGCGGCATTCCGCATACCGAGATGGCACTTCTGTCGGGCACGGCGACGCTGCGTCTGTACCCCTCCATTGCCGGGGAATCGTTCATCCTGAGAACTCCGACGGATGAATTGACCACGAGCTTTCCGCATAAGACTTACCTTCGCGTGAACAGTTACGCGGACGCGACGGCCCTGACTTCACAGGATGGCGGCGTTCTGCATTTGGACGAACTGGGCGACGAGAAAATGAACAGCCGGCAGACGATGTTTTACCGGGGCGGGCTGCGGGTGAACGCCGGGGCGCTTGAGACCGCGAGCGACTATGCCGCATGGGACAAGTGGGTTGCGGACCGGGCTGAACAGCGGAAAGCGGCGTTTATAGAGGTAATGAAAGAGTCGGGACTGACAACGCCGATTCCCGGCCTGGCGGAAATGAAAGACCAAGGCACGTTTTTCGAGTGCGCGCCTTATGGTGCGTGCTGGGAGCCGAAGGCGGCGAATGGAACTGAGGAGACGGACGCAGAGAGTTCGCGAGCGCGGCCGGCTGATCCAGGAGATTCTGGCCCGAGAGTTTTTGGTTCCAAGACCGTTGGGCAGCCGGGGCATCTGGTGCGGGCGAGCTTGATGAAGACGCGCGGGGTTGGCGGGACGGACTCGATGCAGGTGGGGGCGATGCAATCGGGCGCAACCAAGTTGAATACACCCGGAACACCGTATCTACTTCTGGAAGAGGCGAGGTATTTCCCTTGCATGCCGACATCCGTTGTCTTACGGATTTTGCGGGATCGGGCGCTAGGTGTAAACCGGGCGGAGTCCTTCGACTTCGACATGTACCCCTATCGCTGGGCGGTGTGCCACGCGGGAAGCTGGATTCACCGGCGTCACCACTATGTGTGGGTGGTGGGCCACAAGATCCATCATCTTGAACCTGTCCGCTGGGTCAAGAGCGGCCGTACGGTGGCGTT
>JBEKZG010000103.1:0-9261 GCA_049510095.1 Occallatibacter sp. | reverse complement strand
TTCCTTCCCAAAGAACTCCCGCCACTGCCGCGCGCCTTCCTCATACACCTCCATCCCGCCCTGAATCTGCTCCTCCACCGCCAGAAACACCCGCGGAATCATCGACCCCTCAATCCTCAACTGGTGCGGAATGTATCCCAGCAGCGGGCAAATCGCCTCCCGCACCTGGTCCCGTCCAAACTTCGCGCTCCCTCTCCGAGCCAGGTATTCGCGCGCAATCCACTCCGCCATGAACCCCACCTTCCACGCCCCAATGTGCTGGTTCGGCAGCAGCACATAGCGCGTCTCCGGCGTCTCCACAATCTGCCTCAGCAGCAAGTTCGCCTGATCCACGCGCCTGCCCGTCGCAAACGCCCAATACGACCCCACTCCCTCGCTCTGCATCTCCACGCTCTTTGAATCCTGAATGCTAGGATTCGCATGTCCCCTTGGCGCAACCAGTCTCCACAGCCACGCCAGCGCCGGGCTCAGCACGTGAATCATCGCCAGAATCCCATACAACTGGCTCTCCCGGTGCGTCGGCGGGCACCGCACCCCGAAGCTCCGCACATCCACCCTTTGCGGCCCGTCCAGAATGTCTTCCAGCATCCGCCTCGGCAAAATCACTCGCGGATTCGGGCACATCTTCCCCGGCGCATCCTCCACATGCTCCCATGTCAGGCACGTCCCCCCGGGCACAATGTAGTGGTTCAGAAAAATCAGCGGTTCCGGTGGATCGATGCACAGCCGCTCCAGATTCGGCGCTGTCCCATAGCTGTGAATGTGGTCCACGCGCACAAACCACCCATTCTCCGCATCCGCCACCGTCAGCCGCCCGCTCGTCCCCCCATTCGTTTTCTGATATTTCGGATGCGCGCAAGCCATGTCGTCCGCAATAGGCCGCAAGTGGCAAGCCTCCGGCAGATTCAGCGTCCGCTCTTCGTTCGTCACCACGTTCCGCCCCAGCAGCAGCCGCCCGTCGTCCATGCGGTGGATATGCTCGGTCATCTCGCTCTTGCCGCCGCCGCTCGCGCCTTCGTGCATCAGGATCAGTTGATTCTCATACGGCGTCACCACCGCCACCGCCGCGCAGTGGTTGGTCGTCCAACCCTCCCGCTCGCCCTTGTCCAGCAGCATCGAGTACACGCCCTTCTTGGCGCTCGGCCCGGGATACAGGTTGTACGCGAATATCTCCTGGTGCGTCTCCTTCCTGTCGTGCACCACCACCTGCCGCCCGCCAAAGTGCGTATGCCGGAATGGCGGAGCCACAAACAGCACCCCGCCCGTCACCTTGAAATCCGCGGGAACCTTGCTCCGCGCAACCATCCCCTGCAAGTCCGCCAGAGCCGCCGCAAAAAACGCCGCCTGCCGAGGCACAATCAGCAAGCTTCCATATCCCAGCGCATCCGTCCCCGCATAGAACGGCATCGCCACCAGCTCCTGCGTCTTCAGCCAGTTCAATGTCTTCCGCCGCGTCTCTTCGAATCCCTCCGCAAACCGCTTCTCATACGTCGGCTTATCCGTCGGCAAATGGTCGCCAATCACCATCGCATCCGGGTCGCGCCTCCGCATCGCCGGATCGGGAAAGTTGATCGCCAGACCGTTCCTGGCTTTCGTAATCACCGCCTCCACAATCCGTCCCATTTTCGGGGTCTGAAACACCGCCTCATAGACCCCATGGTCGTCGCGATTCCCCAGCGTCCAGTCCGTTTCCCCCGTCGCCCGTCCCAGCGCCCAATCCATCAGTTGCTGCCGTGTCTCCGGTGTCTGCACCAGCGGCGCCGCGCTCAACACCTCTCGCACCGCATCCGGAAGTTCCAACTCCGTCCAGCAAGCCTGAAAATCGACAACTGCACCAACACCGGCAACGGTGGTCATGGTTTTCTCTCTTTCCGTGGGGAATTGCGGTTCAAACCCCTCGCAGGGTCGAAATTCGCGCTACTTTTTTATCGCATCCCCCGGCACACCTGGCAGTGCGCCGCATCACATGCTGGGATCTTGAGCCCCTATCTTGGTCTCCAAAACCCCTCATGCACCAATCCAGCTTCGTCCTCCAGCAGCGGCCCCTCCACCACAATCCGCCTCTGCCCCCGCGCAAACACCTCCCGGCACGGCAAGTCCAGTGTCGGATTCTCCTCGTCGTTCCCGGTAAACTTCAGCAGTCCCCTCTCCCCCAGCGCGAACACCACCCGCCCAATCCCCGTCCAGTAAATCGCCCCTGCGCACATCGCGCACGGCTCCGTACTTGTACTAGGAGCGTGTCGGTCATAGCGTCTCGCCAAGGCCGATTCAGCGGTTTGCGGGGGATTGTTCGAACTTGGGCGCTCAGCAGTAATCCCGTTGGTAGCTTGTCGCAAGCTTTCTACGTCGTTTTGGGTGAAACGGGCCCCTGTTCCGCCGCCTTGTGCCATTTGCGGAACCCCGCCGGCTCCGTCACGAATCTATGTCCGACACACACCTGGCTCCATTCGTTTCCTGACAGCGAGCCGTACCGGCCATCTTCGGAAATTACTCTTCGAGGTCTCTGGCTGCTCCAGCTGGTTCGCGAGCGGGATCGAGGACATGAAAGCCCTCGGCGCGGGCGGCTTCGAGCAGATTCGGGGAGCCGGAGACGAAGATGATCTCAGTGCCCTGAAACATTTCGGATGCGACGATGGCCGCAGCCAGTTGCAGAGTGTCAGGCCAGCGAAGAGTGGTGCGGTCGAGAAGCTGGCGAGCAGCTTCGAGTACGGCGGGATTGAGCGGCTGCTGGACCGTGCGCGCGGCTTCAAGGCGGAGGATGTCGAGAGCGGCGGCAGCGTCTTCAGTGGAGATGACTCCGGCGCGCTCACGGCGGCGGACGGCAGCATAAACCTCAAGGGGCGTAGAGGCGGAGATGAGTTTGCGGTTGTCCTCGACAGCCTCCATGAGGCGGATGAGTGCATCAGTCCCCTGCTCCTGCACAAACAGCTTGGCGAATGCAGTGGCCTCAATGAAGTAGCAGCTCACAGATTCCCCCGTTCCTCTTCAATGGCCTCGGCAATGGAGTCGCCGTGAACCGCGATGGGATGGAAGCGCTGCGCCTCTTCGGGGACTCCGGCCTCAGCGCGATTGAGCCGGATGGTGGTGGTGGGATAGGCGGGGGTCTTGGGATTTGCGATTTTGCTGGTGAGGACCACGCCGCGCTGGATGGCTTCGGCGAGCACAGCCTGGCGCGACTCCGGATGCTGATTCCAGCGGAAGGCTTTGCGCGGGAGGAAGGAGTCACGGAACCACTTGAGGGCGATAAAGGCGTGGCCGCCGCGCTCGGCCTCAGCCAGCGCAGCGCAGAGTTCTTTTACGCGGGCATCCAGATCGGCGGGAATCACGGCCTCCTGGCTGTCATCGTCATCGTCGTCGTCGAAGACAGGCTCTTGAACCGCGCGCGGCGCACGTGTGGGGCGCGGAGCGGATTCGCCTTCGCCGACGCGTTCGAAATAGATGCGGACCTCATCGTCTTCCGGTGACCACGTATCGGCGGATGCATTGCGGCGCTTGCTGCGTCCGTTTTCGCTGCACAACTCGACGATGGCCTGGTATCCCGGAGGCGCCAGAAAATGGAGCGCGCGCATCAGGCCGGGGTCGGTGGAAAATGCCAGCTCGTTCAGCGCTTCTTCCACAATTTCTTCCGCGTCGGGAATGCTCAGGTGGCTGACATCGGTAACTGCGTGCGCAGCTTTTGACGATTTCATGACTTCATTCTCCATATACCGTTTCTCGCGCCTGCCGGGCTGCAACGCACACCGCCGGCTTGTTGCCTGTTCCGGAGTGCGGTTGCACCAGTACGGACGAGCGAGTGTGAACAGTCTTAAGTTTTTAAGTCCACGCTAAAAAATGGACAAACTACATCCCATTGCGGCGATGATTCTTGTTCCTGGTTACAGATTCCGGGGCGCCTGGATTTATTCAGGCCATTTTGCAGTTGACAAGATCTCTCAAATCAATTTAAGGCAACCCATGATAATGCTATGGCTTGTGCCCAATGACAGCCATTTTTGAATTTCTCTTTTTACCCAAGTGAAGCGATCGAAACGCTTATAGCTTAACTCGCGGTTCAAAAGCTAGACAAGCCACAGTGTACTCGATCTTTGCGGGCAGAGGTATGTTTGCACAACTTTGTATGTTTTCACAAGTTGAAGTCGCGCTGTTTCTAAGTTCTGCTCTTTCAAGGACGCGGCAAATTAAGACACTATCGTAATTGTCGATCGTCCTCATCTCTCGCAAGCCTTATGCCGGGGATGGATCCCCGCATAAGGCTTGAATTGGGGTATGGGAGCGGACAACCACTTTCCACGGCGAGGCTTCGTACAATGTAGATATGCGCCGCTACTTTCTGCTGCTACTTTTGGTGTGCCTGAGTTTCGGGGGATGGTGCGCCGATGGCCCTGCTTTCGATTTGGCCGGCCCCAAAGTGGATGTACATGTAAAGCGCGGAGAGGTAACTCTGCCGATTGGGGAAACCCCCAACCTGCTGCCGGGCGACAGGCTCTGGATCCATCCTGACTTTCCGGAAAGCCAGTCGGAACACTATGTGCTGATTGTCGCGTTCCTGCGCGGATCCACGAATCCGCCGCCCCCTGACTGGTTTACCCGCGTGGAGACGCGGAGCCGGCAGGCGCGCGAAGAGGGTGTGTTTGTGACAGTCCCGACGGAAGCGCAGCAGGCGGTGGTGTTCCTGGCGCCGGAAACCGGAGGCGGCTTTAATACGCTGCGCAAGGCGGTTCACGATCGTCCCGGCGCCTTCGTGCGCGCGACGCAGGATTTGCAGGCGGCGAGCTGGGAACGTATGCGGCTAGACGTCTACCTGGACGAGGTGAAGACGACTTCACAGAGCGACCCCAAGCTGTTGAAAGAGCGTTCGGCACTGGCTGCCCGCAGCCTGGGCATCCGGTTGGATCAGGCGTGCTTTGACAGGCCAATCGATCAGCAGGCCTCGTGCCTGACCCAGCACCAGGAAGGGCTGGTGCTGGACGACGCCAATGCGCAGTCGATGGTGATGCAGCTGGCCAGCGGCTCCACGGGCGACCTGATGAACCAACTGAGCTATGCCCCAATGGTGGGAGGGGGCCTTTATAGCCCGTACGTGGGCGCAATCGTGGACACGGCGAAGATTCTTGCTTCGTTGCACACGGCGCATTTCCAATACATTCCCGCTCTGGCGCTGCCGACCAAGGATGAGCTGAATCTGCGGCTGAATGTGCCGCCGTCATTCCGCGATCCCAAATCGGTGGTGGTGATTGCGCTTCCACCGGTGGGGCCGGGGAAACCGCCGGCGCTGCATCCGGTGGACCCGGCAGAGATGTTCTGCACGCAGAAGCCCAGCCTGACGCTGCCGGCGGAGGGCGGGCCGCTGGTGTACAGCACCCAGTTGGCGCACGATTTGAAGCTGCACATCGAAACCAAAACCGGGCCGGTGGATCTGCCGGTGAGGGCCGATCCGTGGCAGGGAGGGCTGGTGTTCGACAAACCGCTGCCGGCGCTGCCGGATGGCGAACTGACCGGCGTTTTGCAGGGGAAGTGGGGATTTGACGACTGGGAGGGACCGAGATTTCACCTGCGCGCGCCCGAGCCGGGCCAGTGGACCCTTGCGGCCGGCGACCAATCCGCACTGGTGGTGGGTCGGGAAGACACGCTGCACATTGAAGGAAAGAGCTCGCTGTGCGTGGACCGGCTGGAGGAACAGGCGGGCAGCGGCGATCCGTTGAAATTGGTGAAACTGGTCTGGAAGGCGACCAAGCCCGGGACGCTTGAGGTAACGATGCCTCTGAAGGACGCTTCGCCCGGACCAGTGAGCGTGAATGTCTTTCAATTCGGCATGGAAAAGCCGGACACATTGAAACTGAACGCCTATGCCGAGGCAGCGTCCCTGGATCGGCTGACACTGAGCGCCGGCGACAAAGTTGCGCAGCTCAAAGGCACGCGGCTGGATGAAGTGGCGAAGGTGACGCTGAATGGCGTGACCTGGACTCCGGGAGAGCTGAGCCGCGATGCGGATGTGGACAAACTGTCGCTGACCGCATCGGGATCTACGGCCGGGCTGGAGCCGGGAGTTGCTTCGCTGGCCAAAGTGGAATTGCGGGATGGGCGGATATTGAAGGCGCCGGTCACTGTGAATCCGCCGCGGCCGGAGGTTGAACTGTTGAGCAAGGGGACGCAGGAAGCCGCCGATACCGCATCGCCGGTGCGCCTTGGCAGCCGGGACGACTTGCCGCTGAACAGCCGGCTGGTGTTCTTCATCCGGACAAAGGTGCCGGCGACCTTTCCGCGAACGGAGCAGGTGGAAGTGGCCGCCGCGGACTTGAGCTTCCACACGACACTTTCGCTGGCCGATGGCAGCCTGATGCTGGAGGACGCGAAAACGGCCATCGCGACGCTTGATCCGCTGTCGCGGTTTGGCTCCTCAGCCTTTGGCCCGTTGCAGGCGCGGGCGGTTTCGGCCAATGGGGTGGCCGGCGACTGGCTTGCGCTGGGTACGCTGGTGCGCGTACCGGGATTCAAGGAACTGCGCTGCCCGCGTAGCGTGAACAAGCCCTGCGCTTTGACGGGATCGGATCTCTTTCTGGCCACATCTGTTGGCGATAACGCGGCCCTGGACAATGCAACGGATGTGCCCCCGGATTTTACGGGGACGCAGCTGACGGTGCCTCATCCGGCAAATGGAATGCTTTATGTGCGTTTACGCGATGATCCGCAGACTGTGCAAACGGTGACGCTGCCAGTGATGCCGATGACACCGGCGCAGGCGGCACCAGTGCCGGTCACTGCGGCGACTGCTCCTGCGCAGCCGGTTGCGGCAAGCCAGCCGGGAGCGAGGGCAAATGCGACTCCCGCTGCCCCGGAAACGACGACGGATCCGGCTCAAAAAACAGGGCCGTAGGCGCTCTTCAGATGACAGGTGACAGATTACAGATAACAGTTGGTGGCTGACACCACGCCGAATGCGAGTGCGACGGTGTTGGCTCTCACCCTGGGCGAAAAAACAAGAACGCGCCGGGGATGGGGCACCCATTTTGATCCGACTTGGAGCGGTCAGAGACCCTAGTTAAAGTAGGCGCGGTTCTTATTGGCGAACTCGGCTTTTTCGGCGGGCAGATCGTCGATGAAGAAAACTGCGTGCTGGGCGCAAATATCGGCGCAGTTTCCGCAGTCGATGCACTCGTCGGGGTTGATGAAGACCTGGGAGACGGTTCCGGCGGCCGGGTCACCGGCCGTGGGCGCAATGGCCGCGGTGGCGCACTCGGCCACGCAGACGAAATCTTTGAGACAGGCATCGGTAATTACATGTGCCATAAGAACTAACTCCTCACGATGAATTGGGCGTGGGCTCGCGGCGATTCGCCCGTCATTGCGAGGCTACCGGGCCTTCGGCCGGGTGACCGTGACTCGAGTCACAAGCAAAGGGGGTTAGGGGAGGAATCTACCTGAATACGGTACGCGCACCAATCTCAATGCACTTGTAATCGTGTCTTGATGATGGATTGAAAACACCACTTCACCATAGAAGTATGAGTCCAGCGAGCCGTTCTCCATTTTGGGCGCAGGCATTCGCCTGCTGGAACTGGAAGTGTGCGTTGATGAGCGCTACCGCGCGCTCGGCCGTTTACCTGGTGGCGATGATGCGGGCCGGGCATGACGGCGCGGGCCTGGGCAGCGGGCTTTCGGTGATTCTGGTGGAGATGAAATATGTGATTCTGACTTCCGGCCTTTATGCGGGCTTGCAGCAAAGGGCGTTGAGCATTCGCTCGCGGCTGGTGGGAAATCTGGCGGTGGTTGTTGGAGTTCCGGGGCTGGCGCAGATTCTGGATTGGGTGACTCATCGCGCAGTGGGTGCTCCGGCGCCGGGGCGGGCCACGCTGGCGGTGTGCGTGTTCGCAGGGATTTCGGCTCTGTTTCATCTGCACGTGATGCGCCGCGGCGCTTTTCTGACAGGCGACCGTGGCCGCTCGCTGGTTGACGACTTTCGCCGCATGCCGGGGCTGGTCGCGGGCTTTGTGGCGGCGCCGGCTGTCTTGCCGGCTGCCCTTGGCGGCTGGCTGACGCGGGCTGCCGAATCGGAAGCAGCGCTTTAGAACTAGTCTCACTACCTAACCCCGCCCGCGCCGTGGTGAGTGCAGTTTGGCGGGACTGCATGTTTGAGGCTGCGTTCTCTTCCCTTCCCGCTCTGGCCGCGAGGCAGGCTGCGGGAAAAGTCCAGCTTTCTTTCACAAAGGGGAAAAAGATATCCCACAGGGGCTAAAGCCCATTCATTCTATACGCCTTATCGGCACGACTGAAGTCGTGCCCTGTTACAAAGCTTTCCGGAGAAGCGTTTTCCGCAGTTTGGATAGCCGCCTCCGTGTGTTTGCGCTTTGCATGCGCCGCGAATTCGCATCGTAGCCTTTACCCGTCACTACGACGCCGGATAGAGCTTTATGGCTCAGACAGCCGCTTCGCGCAGTGCAATGCTGGTTTGTTACCGGATCATCGCGCGCTTCGGAGCGGGATCGTGATTCGTCGCCGGAAATCGCAGCGCGGATAAAGTCGAACGGCCAACGAAACGCACTCGGAGAGAGGCAGTAGAGATGGATAACGCAGGGAAGGCGCATTTTGATACAACCGCATTTCTCGCGACCGAAGGAACCGGACGAAAAATCCTGCGGCTCAAAGCCAAGGATATCTTTTTTTCTCAGGGAGGCGCGGCAGGTTCCGTGTTCTATCTGCAGACGGGCCGGGCCAAACTGACAGTGGTTTCCAAGCGGGGCAAGGAAGCAACGGTAACGCTTCTCACGGCCGGAGACTTTTTTGGCGAGGAGTCGATGGTGGAAGCGGACGCGATGCGGCCGACCACAGCCTCGGCCGTTACCGTATGTCTTGCGCTTGAGATCGCGAAGGGTCAAATGCTTAACACGCTCCACCGCGAACGCGCATTCGCAGAACATTTCCTGCAATTCATTTTGACGCGCGGCATGAGAACGCAGGCGGATCTGGTGGATCAGCTGTTCAACTCCAGCGAAAGGCGACTGGCGCGCATCCTGCTGCTGATGGCTCAATATGGCAAGCCCGGCGTGCCGGAGACGCAGATCGCCCCGATAACGCAGGAGACGCTGGCGGAGATGATCGGGACGACACGATCACGCGTGAGCTTCTTCATGAACCGTTTCAGGAAGCTCGGCTATATCGATTACAACGGCCATATCGTGGTGAACAAGTCTTTATTGACGGTTGTTCTTCACGATACGCTTCCTGAGGAAAACGCTTCCAGGCCCAAGCTTCTGGATCAGCTGC
>JBEKZG010000102.1:0-9284 GCA_049510095.1 Occallatibacter sp. | reverse complement strand
CGCCGCGCCTCCAAACGCTTGCCGGCTCCCAACCGCCCCGGCGACGCCTTCCCTGAATTCCTCGTACTGTGGGCGCTCATTCCCATTGTCTTTTTCTCCTTTTCCCAGTCCAAGCTCCCGGGTTACATCCTCCCTTCCATTCCTCCCATCGCCATCCTTACCGGAGACTATCTCTTCCGCCGCCGCCAGAATCTCAATCGCTGGATCCTGGTGGGTCACGCCGCGCTCTGCGGCGTCATGACCATCTTTGCCCTGCTGCTGCCATGGTTTGTCGTCCACGGGGCCGCCTTGCCGCCTGCCCGCCCTCTTGTCATCGCCATCCTTGCCGCCATAGGTGCCGCGCTGCTCATTCTCATCGTGGTCAACGGCTTCGGAGCGGCTCGTCTAAGACTCGTAACCACCTGTGTGCTGGTCGTGTTGGTTTTCTTTCTTTATGGCGTCGGTCCGTTCTTCGGTATCCCCGCAATCGATGCCACCAAGCGCGTCATTCATCTGCTTGACCGCGCCTATTCCGCCCGCCCGCTCGCTGACCGCCTCGCCGCCATTGCTCCCGCCGATGAAACTGTCGCCGTCTTCCAGGTTCGTCGCGACATTGAGTACGGCCTCTCGTTCTATCGCAACCGCGAGGTGGTCAACTATAAAGAAAGCGGTGTCCCTGACGGACAGCACCTCCTCGTGGTCCGGGTGTCTGGCCGCGGCGTCGATCCCCAGACCACCGCCGAACTCGATGAGTACCTCGACGGCCGTCACTTCGAACAGCTTTTCACTTACCCCGAGCAGGGTCTGGTAGTCTATCTCGTCGGTAGCCGGTAGCTTGGGTTCGCATTGCTTTATGTTGCATTTGACCGCAACTTAGGTCAAAGTTGCCACAAAGCCGAATTCGGCCCGGCCGAATCCGGCAATGATGACCGAATATGTCCCAAGTGGCCCCGGCCGGAGACGTTTTCCGGCCCCGAACCGGGTGTGCGCGGAGCTTCATCCAGGCGCGGAGCATCGTCCAGGTAAGTGCATGGCATCCAATGGTTCCATAGAGATTCTCGACCTGCGGCACTTTGCGGCGCCCATACTGCGCCCCGTGCTCGACGCCGAGGGGGAGCTCTGGAGGCAGCGCCTGCACTGGGACTATCGCACCTCCACAAAGCTCCTCATGCAATATCTCGACAGCCACATGCTGCCCGGCTACGTGGCGCTCGAGGATGGCCAGGTCTCCGGCTATGTCTTCTGCGTCTATGAGGAAACCAAGGCCGTCATCGGCGACGTCTTTGCTCTCCCCAGCGCGCCAACCAATCCCCTTTCGCCCCTCCGCGCCAACCCCGCCTCTGCCCACAATATTGAGGAAACCCTGCTCAAGCATCTCCTTGAAACCCTCCTCAACTCGCCGCAAGTTGACCGTATCGAGTCGCAACTGCTCCTCCACCCATCCGGAGTCCATGCGGAGCAATTCCTTGGTGCGGGTTTCCAGCTCTATCGCCGCCTCTTTCTTGTGCAGCCTCTTCAGGGATTGTGGACCCCCCCGCGCGTCGATCTGCCCCACGAGCTTGAGATGCGCACCTGGCGCGACGACGACCTCTCCCCCGCAAGCCGCCTCATCTGCGAGGCCTATCGCGATCATCCCGACAGCCTCATCAACGACCAATACCGCTCCACCCACGGATCGCAGCGCTTTCTGCACAACATCGTCCGCTATTCCGGCTGCGGCGTCTTCGCTCCGCAAATCTCCCACGTGGTCGTTGAGCGCCGCTCCAAAGATCTGGTAGCCCTCGTGCTTGGCTCGCGCGTCAGTCCCCAGAGTGGACACATCACCCAGCTCTGCGTCCGTCCCGACTACCGCCGCCGCGGCCTGGCCCGTTCCCTGCTCGCCGTCGCCGCCTTCCACTTCATGCGTCAGGGTGTCACCGAAATTTCTCTCACCGTCACCGAGTCCAACACCCAGGCCATCGATCTCTACCTAGCCGAGGGCTACGCCTGCCAGCACACCTTCGACGCCGCCGTCTGGCAGCGCGAACAGCGCGCGTAAAAGGCTAGGCAGCGTCTGACGAATACCAAACCGGCAGGCTTTGTAACAGGGCACGACTTTAAAGCCTGCCCTGAGCGTAGCCGAAGGGTGCCGAAAAGGCCTCGAAAAATGACGGGGTTTCAACCCCTGCGGGATGTCTTTCCGGTGCACACATCCGCTATTCGATTCGTCGGACACAGCCTGTAAAGCCCTGAATGCGCTGAGTGAATTGGTTCAAAAACGGTCGGGAACCATATAATCGCGGCCATCATGGAGGAATCAATGAAACTATCCGATTACATCGGCAGCGAAATAATTGTGATGATCCGGGTTATTGATCCCGCGCTCTTTCAAAAGGTCGTCCTCAAGGGCGTAGAGACTGGCGGAATCTGGATAGAGAGCAACGCATTGACAACCATTATGCTTCGTTCGCTCAAGCAGGCTACCCTGCCCGTGACGCCGCAATTCTTTTTCCCATACCACGAAATAACCTTCGCAATAGTGAAAGGTGGAGAAGTGGCGCTGGACGAGGAAGCGTTTGGGCTATAAGATCCCGTTTCTCCGGGAATCCGACCATTTCCTGAAAAAGTTGCTTGCCTCCCTGCCACGGCGTTTCCGTATCCATTGCCTGCCTGAATTCAATCAAGTATGTTCTTTCCAAGACACGCCTGGACCCGCTTCAACGCACTTTTCCCCTCCGCTTGCGGTCGATGACACAGAGCGTTGTGTCCAGACTCCCGCCAGCGCATCCCGCTTCCCCGAAAAAGACGGCTTTGCACAGAAATTGACAATCGCGATCCTCTAGTGCCTGACCCAAAGTGCCGATGTATACCGCAGGGGCCGTGGGCGAGCTTTGCGCGCACACGGAAGAGCTTGGCGAGATTCGGCCCAATTCGGCTATTGGCCTTTTGGCTGACATTGTCTACTGCTATGTCGGCGCAGCAGTATGTCTTTCGCGCCTTCAGGCAGGCCGAGGGGCTCAAGAACATTGCCATCAACGATTTAGCCACCGATCGCCACGGGTTTCTTTGGGTAGCCACGGAGAACGGCGTTTATCGCTTTCTTGGTTCGAGCTTTGAACGGTTTGGTCCTGAGCAGGGAATCGCCGAGCTCAATGTGCGCGCCGTCCTGGTGGCTCCCGATGACACGGTTTGGGCCGCGACCATGGCAAACCTCTACCACTGGGACGGTCAACGCTTCGTTGCTGCCGGGCGCGATCCGATTCCATTAGTCTCCTGGAACGGCATCGTTGTGGAAGATGCGCACCATCTGCTGATTGTGGAAGGAAAACGCCTTTACCGGCTGGAGCACGATGATCGGAACCGCATGGTTTCGTATCTTCCGGTATTCTCCGGCAGTCAGGTAACGGACCTTCCCGGCCTGGGGCAAATCTTCAGCGTGAGCGTGGTTCACTCGCCCCCGGAGGGGATTCAAATCTGGATCGGATGCGGCAAGAATCTCTGTTCCTGGGAGGAACTGGACACAGGAGGCGGGGTTCGGCTGCCGCCTGGCAAGGTCACGGTATGGGGAAAAGAACAGGGACTTGCCGACGTTCAGTGGGAGAGCGTGTTTCTGGATCATGCAGGCGACCTGTGGGCCAGGGGCCGGAATCTTGTTGCCGTGCTGCCGCGCCAGGCCAGGCGATTTGTGGATCGCAGCATCCTCGCTCCCACGGGCGCAAGCCCCTATGGTCAGGGCTCGTTTATTGAAGACCGGGAGGGCCGGGTCCTGTGCCCGACCGAGGATGGAATTGCCCTGTGGGACGTAAGCCGGTGGCGCATCGTTGGAAAGGCGAACGGCCTGGCGCTGACCGGGGATATTGTTCGCATGGTCCTCGATGCGGCGGGTGATCCGTGGATTGCGACTCGCGGAAATGGCCTGTTCGACTGGGTAGGGTACGAAAACTGGGAGGGATGGAACGACACCCCAACTTTGCCCTCAACGGATATCTGGGCGATCCTGCCCTCGCGCGATCGGGTGTTTATCGGAACCGATAAGGGACCAGCATGGGTCGACCCTCGCTCTGGCAACGCGGGGCCCTTGACGCCGTCGCAGCGGTGGCCCTTCGGCCCGTTGTACACGCTGGGCACAAACAAGGACGGCACACTGTGGGGGGGAACCAGATCGGCCGCCGTTCTGCGTATCGATCCAAAAACCGGCAAGGCAAAACAGACCGAAACACTCCCGGCTGTAATTACCCGCTCAATGGCCGACGCGGCAGGCCGTGTGTACTTTACCACCAACGGGGGCATCTATGTTCGCGACCCAGGAAAGCCGATGGCTGTCCCGCAGCAGGTGAAGGCCGCGGCTCCGCTCCTGGGAGCCTCCTCCGAGGTAAACGCAAGCTGTCAATCGCCTGACGGCGCGGTCTGGTTCATGACCCCCAGCAAATTGCTGCGGCTTGAAAACGGCAGATGGTCGGCGCCTGCGATTGACGGAGTGTACAAGCCCCAGGGGGTTTTGCTCGATCTGGTTTGTGCCTCCGATGGCAGCGTCTGGATTACCGGAGAGCAAACAGGCACATGGCGGATCATGCCGGGGCCAGGAAAGGATCGGTTGGATTCCTGGCAACTGTGGTTGCCGCCGGAGCTTCGCGCAATGACGCCGGTAGCCATCGCCGTGGATGGACGCGGATGGGTCTGGCTGGGAACCGACGCCGGACTGCTCGTGTGGAACGGGCAGGAGTGGCGCCAGTTCACGCAGGAAAGCGGGCTCATCTGGAATGACGTGAACCAGGGAACGATAACCGTCGCGGCGGATGGCTCCCTTTGGATTGGAACTAGCGGCGGAATTGCGCACCTTCTGCACCCGGAGCGAGCCTTCGATCCGGTTCCCCTCAGTGCCGAAGTCACCAGCATCGAGCGAGGGAACCAGAGTTACCCGGTTGCGGCGGGCATTGAGCTCCCGTGGTCGCAGCTCCCCATAAGTTTCCACTTATCGTCGCCGGCCATGCGCAATCGCAGCCAGTTAGCCTTCGAGTATCGAATCGGCGATTCCCATTCCGATTGGATCGAAAGCCGGGACGGTGGTGCCGATTTCTCCAGCCTTCCGCCCGGCAATTATACGTTCACCGCCATGGCCCGCAACCTGGGCCTTAACTCCCAATCACCGGCCATCAGGATCAACGTCCGGATCCTTCCGCCCTGGTGGAGGACCTGGTGGTTCACATCGCTCTGCGTTCTGGCGGTCATCCTTCTTTTTGCTTGCGGCGACCGGATTCGCGAGAGGCACTTGCTTGAGAGAAGCCGTGAACTTGAATCCCAGGTCAAGAGGCGAACCGTCGAACTCGAGGACCGTGTCACCGAGGTCAGAGCGGCGGAGGAGCAGATCAAGAAGCTCGCCTTTTACGACCCCTTGACACATCTTCCCAACCGCCGGATGCTGGCGGAAAGACTCACGCAGATATTGGACGCCGCCGCGCAAAGCAAGCTCATCGGTGCGCTGCTGTTCATTGACATCGACAATTTCAAGGCACTCAACGACACGCTCGGTCACAACACGGGCGACATGCTCCTTCAGGAAGCCGCCAGGCGCCTTACTGCCTGTGTGCGCGACAGCGATACGGTGGCGCGATTGGGCGGAGATGAGTTCGTCGTAATTCTTGGAGGACTGAGCCGGCAGCCTGAAGAGGCCGCGGCCCGGGCGAAGATGGTTGCGGAGAAGATTCTCGGACTCATTTGCGAGACTTATCGTCTCAACGGCCGCGATTGCCACTGCACCTCCAGCATCGGGATTACGGTCATCGGAGAGCATGCTGACAGCATCGACGACGTACTGCAGCGCGCCGACATTGCCATGTACCAGGCCAACGAGAGTGGCGGCCGTACCATGCACTACAATGACCCCGCATTACGCGATGCGATGAATGCCCGGGCCTCGATGGAAGCGGAAATCCGCATGGGAATCGAAGCCAACCAATTTGCCCTCTACTACCAGCCGCAACTGGCGGCCGGCCGCTTGGTAGGCGCGGAGGCATTGATCCGCTGGCGTCATCCCCGGCGCGGTTTCCTCGGGCCCGGTGCATTCATTCCGCTGGCCGAGGAAACCGGGCTCATTCTGCCCCTGGGTGACTGGGTGCTTGAAAGCGCATGCAGTCAGATTGCCGCCTGGGCAAAACGGGAGAGTACGGAGCACCTGACAGTGGCCGTCAATATCAGCGCACGTCAACTGCGTGAACCCGACTTTGTCAGCCGGGTGATGGCGGCGCTGGACCGGACCGGAGCCAACCCGGCAAGACTCAAGCTGGAACTCACCGAGAGCATGCTGGTGGAAAACATTGAGAGTGTCATTGCCAAAATGACCGAGATCAAGTCCCTTGGCATTGGGCTTTCTCTGGACGACTTCGGCACCGGCTATTCATCGCTCTCGTATCTGAAGCGCTTGCCGTTGGATCAACTGAAGATCGACCGCTCCTTCGTTCGCGACATTGTCGAGGACTTGAGCAGCCGCGCCATCGCCCAATCGGTCATCTCCCTCGGGCAGGTCATGAACAGGACTGTGATCGCCGAAGGCGTTGAGACGGAAGAGCAACTGGATTGCCTCGCCGGGCTCGGTTGCCATGCATTTCAGGGTTTCCTGTTTGGCTCCCCGCTGCCCATGGAAGACTTCGAACTGTTGATCCCGGTGATGGGCGATCTATTTGCCAAGCCCCCCGCTAAGGCCGCTCCCCAGCAGTTGGATCAGGCTACTCACGAGTCGTCGATAGCATAGCGTTCCCAATCTGAATTCCGAGATTTGTCCAATCTTTCCATAATCCGGTGTGATGTAAATCACCGCAATGAACTCGGACTTAATTTGTCGTATATTTAATGAAGATCAAATTGGTCGCATATTAGCTTCAAGCCGCGGAAGGCCGTGAATCGGCCCCTTCAGCAGGCCCAAATCCGCAAAAGGGAATTGGAATTGAGTCCGTCAAAGCGCAATTATCGGTTTGCATTCAATCTCGCAGGTTTTCTCCTGTTTGTGGTTGCTATTGCCTGGGGAGCCGTGGCTGGGAGCATCTCCGGCACCGTCAACGATCCCTCGGGAAGCGTCGTTCCCAGCGCGAGAGTCATCCTTCGGGAGGTCAACACTGGCCTCGTTTATCGCACGCAGACCGACGACAAGGGGTATTACACTCTGCCCGTTCTGCCGGTAGGCCGTTACGACCTTGAAATACAGGCACAGGGCTTCCGCGCTTACTGGCGCATGGGCATCGTGCTCGACACGAATGCGGCGCTGACACTTGACGCGCCGCTCCAGGTGGGCAGCGCGACAGAGACCGTCAGCGTGAATGACAATACGCTGCACGTCGAGACCGTTGAGACGCAGTTGGGCCAGGTGATCACAGGCCGCCAGATGGAAGCCGTGCCTCTGGATGGGCGCAGCTTTACCGATCTGCTCTCGCTGCAGGCGGGCGTAGCCCCGGCGAGCACTATTACATCGAGCACCGTACAGGACGTGGGCGCAACCACTCTCGCTCCCTCGGGTACGCTGAATCCCGGGACGATCTCCGTCAACGGGCAGCGGGAATTCGCCAACTACTTCGGCGTGAATGGAAGCGATGTCGAGGAGGACGTGAATGCCGGCACCGCGATCATCCCAAACCTGGATGCGATTGCCGAGTTTCGCATCGTCACCAGCAACTTCGATGCCGAGTATGGGGAATTCTCCGGCGGGCAGATCAGCGTCATCACGAAGTCGGGGAGCAATGGGTTTCACGGCAGCGCGTTCGACTTTCTGCGCAACACCGATCTCGATGCGCGCAACTACTTTTCACCTGCGCGTGGGGCGTTCCGCCAGAACCAGTTCGGCGGCACATTCGGCGGCCCGCTGCGCCGCAATAAGGCCTTCTTCTTTGCCGATTACCAGGGAACCAGGCTGACGCAGGGCATCGATACACCGACGATCAGCGTGCCGTCGAATGCGGATCGCACTGGAGATTTAACCGATCAGGCTGCCTCTCTCTCCACCAAGGTAATCTTCAAAGGCCAGCTGGTTATCGTTCCTACCACCGTCAGCGGACCGTATCTCGCCACACAGGTTCTCACGCCCGCATTTGGCTATGCGGTCACGCAGGGAGAGCCTTATTACTTTACCGCCGGAGAGAATTACATCGTAAACAACCAGGTACTGACCTATGCGAATAACTGCACATCTTCCGCGCAGTGCGTTTTTCCGAATGCCGTAATTCCGCAGAGTGCCTGGTCCGTTCCGGCACAGCGGATGCTTCAATACATCCCGGCTCCCAACTCTGCCAACGGATTCGCGACCTCTGCCTACAACCAAACCGTCCGCGACGATAAGGAAGCCCTGCGTCTCGACGCAAACACGCATTGGGGATTGCTTTCCGCCTACTACTTCCTCGACGGTTTCACGCTCGACAACCCCTATCCCGTAGCCCAGAGCGGCGCCACTGTTCCCGGCTTCGCGGCTCTTACCACGGGCCGCGCGCAGCTCTTCGCTCTCAGCGATACGAAGACATTGAGCGCAACGGCCATCAATGAACTGCACCTCAGCTATCTGCGCGACTTCACCAATCTGGGCCAGCCCCTCGGTGGCCGCAACGTCAGCCTGGTTTCGCAGGGCTTTGCGAATGCGGACGGCAGTCCCAGCATTGTCGCCCTCGATCCCAAAGGGCAGAGTGTCGAGAACCTCAACTTCAACGGCTACTCCACCGGCGCGGCGGCCAATCAGCTCATCCAGACCAACAACACGTATCAGATCACTGACACTTTCTCGAAAGTCCTCGGCAATCACACCATCAAATTCGGCGCGGAGTTCCATGCCGACCAGGTCAACGCCCACGCAATCGCCCAGTTCAACGGCAGCTTTGTCTTCTCGGGAACGGAGACCGGCGTGGACTTCGCCGATTTCCTCATCGGCACCCCCAGCCAATTCAATCAGAGCCAGCTCAACCCCTTTTACGCGCGCAACAAGTATGTCGGAGCCTTCGCGCAGGATAGCTGGCGCCTTCGTCCCAACCTGACTCTCAACTACGGCCTGCGCTGGGATCGCGTCGCGCCCTGGTCGGAGAAATACAACCAGATTTCGACATTTGTGGCGGGTGCGCAGTCGGATGTCTTCCCCGGTGCGCCTGCGGGCATCCTCTATCCGGGAGATCCCGGTATTCCCAGCACGCTCGCTCCCATTGGCGAACTGAACTTCGCGCCGCGCGTCGGCATTGCCTGGTCTCCGCAGCCCGCGTCCGGCAGCCTGATCGGGAAGCTTCTCGGCGCTCCCGGAGCCACCAGTATCCGCGCCAGCTTTGGCAACTTCTACACCGCCATCAATGCGCTCTCCATCAGCG
>JBEKZG010000101.1:0-9340 GCA_049510095.1 Occallatibacter sp. | reverse complement strand
GTTCCTGGGACAATTGCGCAAACGATTACCTGCTGCTTATCGTCTCGGCATCACGGGCCTGATGGACTGGAGCAGCCGCGCCGACCCCAGCCAGGTGAATGAACTGCGCGGCGTTGTGGACGAGGTGGTGGTGCAGACCTATCAAGGGCGGCACACGATCGAGAATTACTCCGCCTATTTGCCGCGTGTGAGCGCGCTGAAGATGCCGTTCAAGATTGGACTGATTCAGGGCGGCAATTGGGATGCGCCGGACTATATTGCGGAGAGCGAATGGTTTCGCGGCTATGTGGTGTTTTTGCAAAATCCGCGTGTTCTCAAATAGAGATGCACGAGAGTTAACCGGGCAGGCGGTAGGGGCGGCCGCGGTACATGCCTACCTGCTCTACGGATTTAATGCGGATGACCTGGGCGGTGGTGTTATCGCCGCCGTCGAGTTCGACTGCCCGGGCGACGAGTTCGCGGGCGACTTCTTCGATGTTCTTGTTCTGGGAGACGATGGCGGCGATGTCGCGGTCGCTCATCTCGTCGTGGAGGCCGTCACTGCATAGAACGAGCACATCGTCGGCCTGGAGGGTGATGGCGGTGGTGTCTGCGGAGACGAACATCTCAGGTCCGAGAGAGCGGATGAGGACGTGACGGGATTCGGACGCGGCCATTTCGGTAGCGGAGATCAAACCCATCTTCCTCTGCTCATTGACCCAGGTGTGGTCCTGGGTGATTTGCTTGGCTTTGCCATGGCGGACGAGGTAGCAGCGGGAGTCGCCTACATGGGAAACGATGGCTTGGTCGTGACGGATGGCGCAGGCGACGACGGTGGTGGCCATCTTGCGGCCGCGATATTGGGGTTCGAGGGTACAGTCGTGGACGGCCGAGTTAGCGTGCTGGATAAGGCGCGGGAGCAGGCTGATGAGCATGGTGCCGGCCTGGGCTTTGGCGAATTCCTCGATCATGACGGAGATAGCGGTGGAGGAGGCGACTTCTCCCAGATCGAGGCCACCGACGCCGTCGGCGACGACGAAGAGATAACCATGGGAACGGGCCTGCTGGCGTGAGGCGGGAATGAAGGAGCCCATCGCATCTTCGTTGTTGGTACGAACTTTGCCAAAATCGCTGGCCTGACCGAACTGGATATCGAGCATGGGCTCCGCCTGGAGGAATGGTCCGGAGGGTCTCCGGCTAAGTATTGCAGAGTTGAGAATGCTTTCGCCTCTGGATTGCCGCTGGGCTGTTTTCATTCCCTTCTTGTCTGGAGGGCTTTCAGCAAAAAGTGAACCGGTGCGGACCTCATGGGTTAGCATTAGTAATGCAAACAGACCATAAAAAACATATGATGATTGCAGCAGATTTTTTGGTTTACCTGACAGGTTGCGGCAGCCGGACCTCTGCCGAAAGATTTAGATAAAGAAGGACTTCGATTGCGCAATGACGCAATGGGTCCCAATATCGTTCAGGGCACGGCCGCGGGCGTGTTTTCCCCCTCTCAAAGGCTGTGCAATGAAAGGCCGGTGGCAGGTTGTCAGCAAGCTCAACTCCAATGCGATTGGCATTTGGCGTCCGGCGCCTGCGCGGCTCGGGAATGCGGCTGCTGCTGGCCACGCTGGAGTGCGCATTGGGCATGGTGGGCGTGGTGCTGACCGCGGTCTTGGCGCACTGGTCTGGCTGGCTGGTCCCGGTGGCGGTGCTGCTTTACCTTCTGATCGTGATCCCCATCGCACTGCTGTGCGGTTTTTGGCAGGCGGCGATCGTGTCTTTGACAGCGGTGGTAGCGCAGAGCTACCTGACGACGGGCCAGCCGCTGGCGAATCCTGCCGCGGACCCGGCCAACTCCGTGATCTTACTGGCGTTTGTGCTGGTGGCGCTGGTGGTGAGCCGGCTTTCCGCGCGGGTGACCGGCCATGCGCGCGAGGCGGAGTCCTGGGGCGGACAGATGCATGACCTGTACGAGTTTACGCGGCGGACTCTACAGATGAATCTTCACCACGAACCGGGACCGCAACTGGCCGAGCTGGTGCAGGAGATTTTCGCGCTGGAGGCCGTGGCTGTCTTTGATGCGGACCTGCACGACGTATACCAGGCCGGGTACTGGAGCGTGGATCCGCAGGAGATGGCGCAGAATGTCTACTATTTCGAGACTTCAGACGACGATCCGGAGACAGGGATCGGACGGCGGGTTGTGCGACTGGGATCAGTGCCGGTAGGGAGCCTGGTGGTGCGGGGAGAGACGAGCCCGCTTACGAACAATGCCATCGCTTCGCTGATTGCGATTACGTTCGACCGATACCGGGCCTTTGCGAATGAGAGCCGCATCGAAACCGAACGGAGGACCGAGCAGCTTCGCGCGACGGTGCTGGACAGCCTGGCGCATGCGTACAAGACACCGCTGACGGCAATCCGCGCCGCTTCGACGGGGCTGAGCGAGATGGGGCGGCTCTCGCCCGGGCAGACGGAGTTGGTGGCGCTGATTGACGAGCAGGCCGGTCAATTGAGCGACCTGACGACGCGGCTGCTGACTACGGCGCGTCTGGATGCGGGCGAGGTGGCGATTCATGCCACGCCGGTGGGCGTGGGACCGATGATAGAAGAAGTGGTGGTCAGCCTGAAAGACCGGCTGGCGAGCATGAAAGTGACGATCGATCTGCCGGACGAGAGCCTTGTGGTGTGCTGCGACCGGCAACTGATGATCATGCTGCTGACGCAATATATCGATAACGCGTGCAAGTATTCGATTTTCGGGACCACCATTACTATCCGCGTGGCGCATTCCAATGCCGAGGCAATTTTTTCAGTGCACAGTTTCGGCCCTGTGATTCCAATGGCCGACAGGGAAAGAATCTTCGACCGCTATTATCGAGCGGCGACTTACTCGAATCGGGCCACCGGAACCGGAATTGGGCTTTCAGTGGCCAAGCGGGTGGCGATGATTCACGGCGGATACGTATGGGTAACCAGCGATGAGATTGAAGGAACCACTTTTTTTGCAGCAATTCCAGCCCCAGTGGCGAAGAGGTGACGTTAGATGAACCAGCCTGAGTTACGAATTCTAGTGGTTGACGATGAACCGGCAATTCGCAGAGCATTGCGGCCTCCGCTGGTTGAACTGGGTTTTCAGGTTGCGGAAGCCTCGCGGGGCGAGGAAGCGCTGCAACTGCTGCGCGCCGGGACCTACGACGCGGTGCTG
The DNA here is from genome assembly GCA_049510095.1 of Occallatibacter sp. Taxonomy (GTDB): domain Bacteria; phylum Acidobacteriota; class Terriglobia; order Terriglobales; family Acidobacteriaceae; genus Telmatobacter. Next base: position 6,162 of record JBEKZG010000101.1, on the reverse strand, counting down.
CTGGATGTAAATATGCCGGGTGTTGGCGGGATTGAGACGCTGCGCCGCATACGGTCGTTTGCGTCGAGACTGCCGATCCTCATGCTGACGGTACGCGACCAGGAAGAGGAGAAGGTACAAGCGCTGGACCTGGGCGCGGACGATTATGTGACCAAGCCGTTCAGCACGCGGGAACTGATTGCACGAATTCGGGCGGCGGTGCGGCGGGTGAAGGCGCCGGTCCGCGCCGAAGATGCGCCGATTGAGATTGGGGAGATCCGGCTTGATCCGGTGAAGCGGCTTGTGACGCGTCGTGGCCAGGCAGTGCACCTGACGCGCAAGGAATTCGATATTCTGCACTGCCTGATGAGCCGTGCGGGACGGGTGGTGACGTACGCCAAATTGCTGACCGCGGTGTGGGGCGCGGATTGCCGCGAAGAGGTTGAATACCTGCGGACGTTTGTGCGGCAGTTGCGGAAAAAGATCGAAGACGATCCTTCGAATCCGCTGTATCTGCTGACGGATGTGTACGTGGGATACCGGTTCGCGGATGCTCAGATGTTTCAGGATGCGAGCGCGGCGCTGGCTGGGGCGGCGGGAACTGCGGCAGAGGAACCGGCTCCGGAGGGGGTGCTTTAGAGGTTCTGGAGTGTGCTATGCAACCCGCCGCTATTCGTCGTAGTGGAGGAGGCTGAAGACGTCGTATTCAGTGAATCGATGGCGGCCTTTGAGAAAGTCCAGCTCGACGGCGAAGGCTAGGCCGGCGATTTCTCCGCCCAGTTGCTTGACGAGCTTGACGGTGGCTTCCATGGTGCCGCCGGTGGCGAGGAGATCGTCGACGAGGACGACGCGCTGGCCGGGCGCGATGGCGTCGAGGTGAATTTCCAGAGAATCTGAGCCGTATTCGAGATCGTAGGTGACGCGGGCCACGGGAGCGGGCAATTTGCGGGGCTTGCGCACGGGGACGAAACCGGCGTTGAGGCGGTAAGCGAGAGCGGGGCCGAAGATGAAACCGCGTGCCTCGATGCCGAGGACCAGGTCGATTTTGTGGGGGATGTAGTGCGCTGCGAGCGCGTCAATGAGTTGCGCGAAGCCGGTCCTGTCCTTGAGCAGCGTTGTGATGTCGTAGAAGAGAATTCCCGGCTTGGGAAAGTCGGGCACCGTGCGGACTAGGGCCTTCAGCGATTCAATATTGACGGGCTTGATTTCTTCGGACATATTCCGGGTCCCTTCCTGGATAAGGCGTAGATGATTTCGCGGGAAGGGAACAGGCGGGAATGCGGTTCTTCTTCCCTATCGATTATAGAGGGTGACGTCCGGCGAGCGACGTCCAGCGATTCCGGCTGCCGACGTTTTCGGGCGGCAGGAATAGAATGCGCGTACGGGCGGTTGGCCGGATTCAGATTAGCTACAAGATCGCGCATAACCGGAACCGGGAGCCTGCCGTCGAAACAAGTACGCACCTGTGTGCACAGCTGGGCAGCTGAATAATTGTTGGACCCACCCATGCAAGCGAACGGGGGTTGCCATGACTCATGGATGCAATAGGTTGAATGATGGGGCGAATCCGAAGTGGATCGGCATGCGGTGGTTTTCAGCAACATTTCTGGTAATGTGCGTTGCGCAGCTTTACGGCCAGCCAACGCCGGAAGCTCAATCGCCTGCCGCGGGACATGAGGAGACTCCGGGTCTCAGCACGACTGTGAATGAGGTTTCGCTGGACCTCACCATCCACGACAAGAGGCACAAAGCCGTCCTCGACCTGAAGCCGGAGGACTTGGCGGTGACCGACGACGGCGTTCCGGTGAAGCTGACCGGGTTTCGCCTGGTGAGCGGAGAGGCGGCCGCAAGCAGGGGCCACATGATTACGCTGATGTTTGACCCTTTCATTGGCCCGACGGCCAGAAGCGCGCGGGTTATTGCGGGGAAGATTCTCAGCATACTTCCGACTGAAGGCTATTCAATCGCCGTTTTAGATTTCAGGAGCCGGCTGCGGCTGTTGCAGGGATTTACGGAAGACCGGCAGGCGGTTGAACAGGCTGTTCATGTGGTTACCGAGAGCGAGCCCATGACACTGACCTCTACGCTCAGCCTGGCTATCAACATTGTGAACGATAAAGATGCGGACGCGGATAAAGCGAAGGCGGCATCGGCGGCGGAGAAGAACCTGGTAGCCATTGCACAGACCGGCGTCGATCTTTCCGGGCGGCATGTGGATGCGAGAGAACGCGGCCGCGATCAGACGCTGTTGGCCGCTCTGAACGATTCGCAGGCCATCGTACAGGAGCAGCACACGCGGCTGGCATTTGCGGGCTTGCTTGCCCTGGTGAAATCGCAACAGTCGGCCAGTGATCGGAAGGCGCTGATTTATTTCACGATAAACCGGCAGCTGGATCCAGCCTCAAAGAAGATTCTCACAGGCATTGCCGACGCCGCGGCACAGGCGGGCGTAACGGTCTACACCATCGACATGGATGCGGTGAGCGACCAAGGACAAGCGCAGACCGATAACGCGACTGCTTATTGGGGCGCGCCAGCTCCGTACGATCCCGCTCCTATTAAGATGACGCTCCCGAACGGCATGGTCTCGACGGCGCCGGCACCCCCGCAGCAGGAGGGTGGAACACCGATCGCGGGCACTCCTTCGGCGACCGGGGCGCAGTGGACTTCGGCACAGGACATCGCGGTGATGACCGATTTTATGCGCAACGGGGTCGAAGACCTGACCAACCCGTTTGCCGATAGCAAGAGCCCGATGATCGCTTTCTCGAAGGCGACGGGAGGCGCATATATCGATGGGATGAACCCCACAGGCAAACCGCTGCAGCAGATGGTTCAGGATTTGACGTCCTATTACCAGGCTTCGTATGTTCCTCCATTCAAGGAATACGACGGGAAGTTTCGTGCGATTGCGGTGAAACCGCTGCGGGCGGGGCTGGATGTTCAAACCAAGACGGGCTATTTTGCGCTGGCGGGAGGCGCTGACGGCGGAATCAAGCCGTTTGAAGCGCCGCTGCTGAGGACGATTGCGGCGGCGCAATTGCCCATTGACGTCAAATTTCACGCGGCTGTTCTGCGCTTTGGCGATTTGCCGGATGGAAACAGCAACACGCTTGCAGTGGAAGTGCCGCTTTCGGAATTGGTGACCAAGACGGACGCGAACAGCCATATCTCGTCGGCTCACGTTTCCATTGTTGCGCAGATCAAGGACATAAGCGGCACGGTGGTGGAGCACTACAGCCAGGACACCACGAAGCGGGGTGCGAAGGAGACGCTGGATCGCGATAAGGCGGCAACCATATCGATGGAGCGGCACTTCGTCTCCGCGCCCGGCAAGTACACGATGGAGGTTGCGGTTCTGGACCAGAACAGCGGCAAGGCTGGGGCGCAGCGGAGGGAGTTCGAGATACCGGATCTGACGGGCGTGGTTTCAGTGAGCGATATGGTGCTGGTGCGCTCGATGGCGGGATCAAATGTGGAGGAGGACGATCCGCTGGAGCCGCTGCGCTATGAACACCAGAGAGTGACGCCCAACCTGACGGGTGAGTTGCCGGCGAGCGCCAAAGACGCGAAGCTGTTTTTCATTCTGCATCCTGATCCAGCTTCGGACGAGCCGATGAAGCTGGAGATAGAGTTGATCCGCAACGGCAAGCCGGTGCAGCGTACGCCGCTGCTGCAGGCGGAGGGCGTGCATGCCGCCATGCCTTATTTGGCGAACATACGATCGCAGAACCTGCGGCCGGGCGAGTATGAAGTGAAGGCATACCTGAGCCAGGGCGCGAAGACGACTGTGCAATCGGGGAGCTTCACGGTGACGGGGACGCCTGGGCTTGTGGCTGCCAGTGCTGGCTCGAACGTGCTGGAAGTGGCCGACATTACGGCGGGGACCGGGAGTGGGATTTTGGAAGCTGCGCCTCATGCGCCGAATCAGCTGGCGATCACGGCGCTTCCGAAGGCACCACCGGGGCCAGCACAGGACGAGGCACACGTGCCGATCGAAAGCGCGCGAGTACATGCGTTGAGCTACAACGGACTGCTTCCGAATTTCATTTGTACCGAGGTTACGAAGCGCGCCGTGGACGTGAACGGAGACGGGAAATGGAAGTCGATCGACACGCTGGTTGAGCTGCTCAGTTATCGAGACAGGACGGAGACGCGCACCATGCTGGAGGTGAACGGCAACGCCAGCCACACGGATCGCGGCAGGATGAAGGGTGTATTTTCAGCCGGGGAGTTCGGGGGCGTCCTGCAGGCTGTGTTTCGCGAGGCGTCGAAGGCTGATTTCCAGTGGAAGGAGACGGACCTACTCAATGGGGGAACCGTGCAGGTGTACAACTATCGCGTGGATCGCGGTAATTCCTCCTTCTCAGTGACCGGAGCCGACGGCAAGCAGGTGGTGGTTGGTTTCAGCGGTCAGGTGTTCATCGACAGTACGACGAGGCGGGCGCGGCGGATCACGTTAACGGCTGACGGGCTGGCTACGGATTCTCCCACGCAAGCTACATCCATCGACGTGGATTATGACTATGTGGGGATCAATGGGTTGAAGTACTTGATGCCTGTGAGCGCCGAGCTGCACGTGAAAAAAGGGCAGCACGAAGCGCTGATAAACACGATGGAGTTTCGGGAGTACAAGCGCTTCGATGCGAACGGGAATGGCCGCGAATCCGCGTCGGAGAACGAATAGTATCGGCTTCACAGCTTATTTACCACTTCAGCCAATTCGGTTAGCTGCTCCGGCTTCAGAATATCCACATCCGGAAGCACCACGTCGACATCGAGGCCATAGCCGTCATAGGAGCGGTCGTCGCCATAGTGATTGCTTCTGCCCTGCGCGATGCGGTACCCGAGCCCGGTGTGGGGCAGCACCGAATAGCCGGGTTGGATAAACTGGCCGACCCCGAAAGTATTGACGCCGACGACAATGGTTTCAGGCAGGGAAGCGAGCTGCATGGTGATGAATTCGCAATCGGATCCGCAACCCGAGTTGACCAAAGCGACGATGCGGAGATCGCCTGGTTTTGGATCGAAGCGGCGCTGCGGGTATGTCCATTGCGGAGGAATGACATTGACGGACCGTGGGCATCCGTCGGGGTAAGGCTGGGCCATGCGGTCCAATTGCAGTTGCAGGAATTTCAACTGGCTTGGCCGGATGGTGGGCGAGTCCAGGACTGCCCGGTTCCACGTGAGGGCGGGAAGAAGGCAGGAGTTCCCCAACTGGCTGCCGAAGTCCTGGAAGCCTTTCAATCGGTTCTCGTCGATCCAGCCCTCCAGCGCGGCGGTTCCGTAAGTACCATCGCCGCCTTCGTTGTCGCGCAGATCGACGATGAGAACACGATCCGCTGGCTGGCGCTGCGCCCAACCCTGGCGCGATGCCGAATCATAGTTCTTCCAGTAAAAGGACGGGAGGCGCGCATAGACAACGCCATCCCCAAGCCGTTCAATGCGAACTGGGTCGGGCCGCGGACGGTTCCACAGGCGATTCACCAACAGCGACCAGGCGCTGGGTGTGGGGACGCCAACGGGCTGGAGGGTGATCCATGCATTGCCGCAGCGGACTTCGAGGGGAGTTCCGTACGAAGTTGGCATGGATAAATAGTTCGCGGGCCCGAAGCTCTTAGCGCCGATCTTCCATAGCTTTGCCGTGCGCGCGCGCTGGCCTGCATCCCTGGGATCGATGGGAAAGGTCCGGCCGCCGGCGCGAATTTCAACGCAGGCGGCGGCTGGCTCATTGGCAAGCAGGGCCGTCTGCGAGCCGTCGCTGGTCTTGCCGCGGTTGAGCGGAATCTGGGTGTGGTTGTCGCGCTGGAAGCCGAAGAGTGCGTCCATCGGAGCGAAAGCGTCGTCGAACGAGAGCTTCGATTTGCCCTTTGCGGCAAGTCGTGCGCGCCAATCGGCGAACCATCGGTTCCAGTCCCAGCCGCGTGCCGCCGCGCTGTCCCAGCCTCCGTAAGCGCGCTCCATTACAGGCTGTAGCACATCCAGGTCGGCAAGCAGCTGGTCGGCGCGAACGCGATGCAAGCCGAGAAAATTCGCGACGAGGGGCTGGTGATTCCAGATCCATGGGACGAGCAACGAGTGGGAGGTCCATGGAGCTTGAAAGGGACGCCCCTTGAGAAAGCTCCCATCGCGGACCTTCAGGCCAAATTGCTTCATGAGCGCATCTTCCGATGCGATCTCAGA
>JBEKZG010000100.1:0-9397 GCA_049510095.1 Occallatibacter sp. | reverse complement strand
CCCTTGGTGAGCTAGTTCTTCTTCTTGGTGTCGGCCTTGTAAGTTGTTGTGATCTTCTGGCCGAAGCCGGCGAGAATATCTTTTACTTCGCCGACATAGGGCCCGTTCGGAGCCAGATCAATGTACTTCTGATAAGCCTCAATGCATCCCTCAGGCGCAATAAGCTTGTTCGTCTTGGGGTCCATGGTGGTTTTGGGAACTAGGCCGTTGGCCTTGAGGTAGTAATCTATGGCCAGTGCGGGGTCGTTTGGATTCGTATCGGTCTTGATAGCTTCATCCGCGGCGGCAATCTGGGCATCCGGGTTGTGGGTCTGATAGAAGATTTTCGCTTCGTTGGTAAGGTAGAACACGGCCTGGGTTGGATTCGCCTTGCCGGCTGCGTCATAGGCGGCATTCGCCTCGGGGACTTTGCCGGTGCGCGCATATATCTCGCCGAGACCGCTGTTGGCCAAGCCCTGGACCGGTGGTTGCGGCTTCTTGGAGGTCGACTCAATCTCCAGAACCTTCTTGAAGGTTGCTTCCGCCTCGTCGTACTTCTTGAGGCCCGTCTGGGCCAGGCCCAATTGGGCCCAAAGGACAGAAGCGTCCGGCTTGGCAGCCGAGTCCTTCAGCATCAGGGTTTCGATCTCGGTATACTTTGCGGTCTTGATCTCCGCCGCCTTGGCATCGATATCCGCCTTGGCAGCCTTATCGCCAAGCTGTTGAGCCGCGTTAGCCGCGGCGCTGTCTGCATCCTTGACGTCCTGTGTGACCGTTCTCAGGTCGGCGTTCAGGTTCTTGATGACCTCGTTAGCCTTCAAAGCCACAGCGTTCTTGGCCTTCAATTCCTCCAATTGCTTCTTCTGGTCAGGATCCAGCTTGTCGATGTACTCCTTGCGGGACATATCCACATCCTGCAAAGTGTCCTGGTCGGCGATGACCTTCACATGCTCGAAGGAATCGACCATCTTATCGGGGGGCGTGTCGGGCGCGCGATAAACCAGCGTGTAGGAGCCGGGCGTGGCGTCGCCTTTGTAGTCGCCGTTTGCATCCACCGGGAAACTGAACTTCGCGGTATGGCCGCCGTCTGTCGACAGGCTCACTGTGCCGCTGGTGGTTGCGGTTCCGACGGGATTGGTCACATGGCCGTGAATATGGCCAATGGTCCCGGGGGGCGGAGCGGGCGTTTGCGCGAGCACGGGCAAGAAAGAGAATGCCAACAGTCCCGCCGCGGCGGGCAGGCACGCCGCGGCGCGCAGGCCCAGCCAAAGTGAAAAGGTGCGTTTCATAATCTTCTCCTTGGGAGCGGCGCGAACGATTCTGCCCGCGGGCTCAAAAAAATCTTGCAACCAGAAAACCGGTCGCTGTGAATGGGCCATTGGCGCGCAACGCGATGCGCGGGCTGTTCCCATTTGCAGGACCAAAGTTAAATCCAATGGACCGTTCAACACAAGGGCGCGTAAGAGGAGATGCCATGGCGATCATACCTTGCGCCGCATTCACGCCCGATCTCATGGACGGCTGAGCAGGATCGGAAGCTGCATTTCCGCCGCACGCCAGGCTATCAGTCGATTGGTTGTGCTGCGCGCTCATCACCGCCCCTTTCATGGTAGTGCGCGCGGAATGAGGCGCATGTGGCGTGTATCACACTCTAGAATATGCGCATGGCAACCACCATTCGCGCCGCAACTCCTGCGGATGTCCCTCTGATTCTTGACTTTATTCGCGCGCTGGCCCTCTACGAGCGCGCACCCGAAGCCGCGATCGCCACGGAAGTGGATCTGCTGCGGGATGGGTTTGGTCCTAACCCATTCTATTTCTGTCTCATAGCCGAACACGACGATCAACCGGCCGGCTTTGCCTTCTACTTCTTCGATTACTCCACCTGGCTGGGCCGTCCTGGAATTTATCTGGAAGATCTGTTCGTCTATCCCGAACTCCGCGGTCTGGGAATCGGCAAGGCGCTGCTCAAGAAAGTGGCGGAGATCGCGGTTGAGAGGGGTTGTGCGCGGCTCAAGTGGTCAGTGCTGGACTGGAATACTCCGGCAATTGATTTCTACCGCGCCATGGGAGCCGAGTTTATGGACGAGTGGACCAATGTGCGTATCACCGGCGAGGCCTTGGATCGTTTGGCTGGCGTCAACCAGCAGGCGGCGAAGCTGTGAGAATAAAGGTAATCGGCGGCGGACTGGCCGGACCCGAGGCCGCACTGACCGCCGCGCGCCTGGGCTGCCACGTGGACCTCTACGAAATGCGCGCCATGGTGGACGGAAAACCGCGGCTCACACCCGCACATCAGACCATCGAATTCGGCGAACTGGTTTGCTCCAATTCCTTGAAGAGCGAATCGCCGAACACCGCGCCCTGGCTGTTGAAACAGGAAATGCGGCGCGCAGGTTCCGCTCTGTTGCGTATTGCGGATGAATGTGCGGTACCTGCCGGCCACGCGCTGGCCGTGGACCGCGTCGAGTTTTCCCGGCGCATTGCGGAAGCGATCGCAGCCGAGCCGCTGATTCGCGTAATCCGCGAAGAAGTGACCTCTCTCGGCCAGGACGAGAACGGCGCGACGTGCACCATTCTGGCGACAGGGCCACTCACTTCCGATGCGCTCAGCGCGGAGATTGAACGCATCACCGGCTCGGGAAAGCTGGCGTTTTACGATTCCATTTCGCCGGTCGTGGATGCGGAGACGATCGACATGGAGCGGGTTTACATGGCCGCGCGCTGGGACAAGGGCACGGCCGATTACATCAACTGCCCCATGGATCGCGCGGAGTACGATCGCTTTCTGGATGCGCTGCTGGCTGCCGAAGCCGCCGAAGCCAAGGAATGGGAGAAGCTAGACTATTTCGAAGGCTGCCTGCCCATTGAAGTGCTGGCCCGGCGGGGTCGCGATACGCTTCGCTTTGGCCCCATGAAGCCTGTGGGCCTGATCAATCCACGAACCGGCATGAGACCGTGGGCCGTGGTGCAACTGCGCAAGGAGAATGTGCGCGCCGACAGTTACAACCTGGTGGGATTTCAGAATCACTTGAAATTCGGCGAGCAGGCGCGCGTGCTGCGGCTGATTCCAGGCCTCGAAAATGCGCGGTTTCTCCGGTACGGGCAGATTCATCGCAACACCTATATTCAGGCGCCGCTGCTTTTAGACGAGACACTGCGTTTGAGAAAGGCGCCAGGGTTGATGTTTGCCGGGCAACTTTGCGGTGTGGAGGGTTATACCGAATCCATTGCCACTGGCTTGCTGGCTGGGATTTACGCGGCCTCACTTGTTCGCGGCGAAGAGCCCGTGCCCGCGCCCCGCGCATCGGCTGTCGGCTCGCTGGTTCACTACATCACGCACGCCGATCCGAAAGACTTTCAGCCGGCCAATATTACCTTCGATCTGCTGGAGCCGCTGGAAGAGGAAGTACGGAAGAAGATTCGCGATAAGAAGGAGCGGCACCGGCTGGTGTGTGAGCGCGCGCTGACGGCGTTCGACGCGTGGTGGAGCGCGCGAGAGATTACGATCGCTATGCACGACATTTAGCACTTCCTTTTTTCATTCCGGACAGGGACAGTCCGAACTACAATCGGCAGAGAGTTTAATCGATGCAAGTAGACTTAGGGCAAAGGATCGATGGTCCGGTCAAACGCGATTGGAAGTGGTGGGCAATTTGGTATAAAGCTGCCACTTATCAATTTATGCTCGGTTTTAGCACGTCCGCCATGGGTGCCGCTATGCTTGGGGATCAGCGGCCGGGTTGGATTCCGTTTGAGTGGCACGAAATGGTGTTTTGGGCATTCGTCGCTTCGTTCGCGTGGTATCTCTGGGTGACGTTCCCGACCATTCCTGGGCAGCTGGACCCATCTAGATCAGGAATGAGCTCAGGAGCCAAGATCCTGCTTGTCTTGGCTCTCCTGAGCACGCTCCTCCTCAGGTGGCAATGGAATGAGGCTTGGGCTGTGGTTTGCTTGGGCCCTTGCGCAGCCATAATCCTCTGGTTTCAGGCACGCGCCCAAAACTCAAGGTCCTACTTCGCAGTTGCCATCTGGATGGTTTCAGGAGCCGCGGCACTTGCACTTCCATGGCCCAACCCTCAACGATTTCTGGCCGCTTTGATCGTCGGCGGATTAGCCACCTGCCTGAATGGCGCCTTTGCATTTGTTGACTTCCATTCGCGGCTGCGGAAGAAGTTGGCCCAAGCCTATTGAGCGCCCGGCGGCGGAACTTCGCACATGAGTCTTGCGTAGTTCCGTGGTACGCTGTGCCTTCTTCGGAAAGGTCGCCTATGATCGCCATCTCCGCTGCTGACGCCGTTTCACCCGCAATTCAACGCACCAGGGACTTCCTCTTCAGGCCGTTCTCCTGGGGAACGTTTCTAAAGCTCGGCCTGGTTGCGGTCATCACTGAAGGCATTGGAAGCAATTTCCATTCCTCTTCGCAAAACGGCCATCCGTCGGGACACGGACCTGTCGTCAATTCTCCATTCGACATCCCGCCGGGGGTGATCGCGGCAATTGTTGCGGCTGTACTGCTGGCGTTCCTTGTGTCGATTCTCTTGTTCTACCTGGTCACGCGGTTGCGCTTTGCTTACTTTCACTGCCTGGTCCACAACGTCCGGGAGATCGCGCCAGGTTGGCGATATTATTCAACACAGGCTGGGCGCTTTTTCTGGCTGAATCTCGCGGTGGGACTCTGCTTTCTGCTGGTGATCGCGGTGATTGCCATTCCTTTTATTACCGGGTTCGTGCGGTTCTTTCACGAGATTCCGCCGGGTGGATCGCCCAATTTCGGTCTATTGGCCGCTCTCGTGCTGCCGCTGATTCCAATCATTTTTCTGCTGGTGCTGGGGGGAATAGTTAGCGATGTGATTTTGCGCGATTGGATGCTGCCGCATTACGCGTTGGAGAACGCCACGGCCGGTGAAGCGTGGAGCCGGGTGTGGGCGTACATCAAGGCCGAGAAGAAGCAATTTGTTATTTACACGCTGTTGCGCCTGGTGCTGCCCACGGTTGCGGTTGTCTGCATCTTCATGGTGCTGGCCATACCCGGAATCTTCCTTGCCGGAGCAATGGCAGTGTTTGGTTACGGTCTTCATTCAGCCTTCGCGGACTCGACTGGAGCATCCGCGGTCGCCGGCATTCTGATCCAGGTCTTCTTTGCCGTTATCGCGTTCGGCTTCTTTGTGCTGGCCGGCATCTGCCTGGGTGGGCCTGTGGCCACGGGGATTCGAGAGTACGCCCTGATCTTCTACGGCGGCCGTTACCCGGCATTGGGAGAGATCCTCTACCCAACGCCAATACCGCCGTCCGGGAGCGCCGCGCCTCGATTGGCCTGAGCATGGCCACGCGCAGCCGAAGCATTCTCGTCTCCATCCTCTTCATCGTCTTTGGCGGGCCGGGACCGCTGTTGGTTTATGTTCCGTACGCGATCACTCGCTTTCGTATCCCGCAAGATCAGCCGCTTTGGCAAACGCTCAGTGCGGACTCGTTGATCTTCATTGGCCTCATTCCACTATTCGATTCCATCTGGCGGTTTATTGACGCCGGCGGCGGAACGCTAGTGCCCACCGTTCCCACCGAACGCCTTGTAGTCAGCGGCCTCTATCGCTACGTCCGTAATCCGATGTATGTGGGAGTGTTGACGGCATTGGCTGGCGAAGCCGTCTTGTTCTGGAATCGGGGGGTGGTGATTGAAGGCGCGATCTGCTGGCTGGCGATTGAACTCTTCGTTCGCTTTTATGAAGAGCCGACGCTGGCACGGCAGTTCCCGAAGGATTACGCACGCTACAGGCAGCACGTGCATCGCTGGCTGCCGCGACTCACGCCCTGGCGTGACAGCGAGTCCGAATCTAAGAAGTAGAAACCGCGCCTCAGGAACCTTTCCGGCTTCAGCAGTGTCCAAGAGATATTGGGGTCGCCGCCGGTACGGGATGGCAGGGCGAGCATTTACCCTGAATACCGGAGCGTCTTCATGCGCTGTCGTTCAATTCTTGTTTCTTCCATCGCGGTGGCCGCATGCGCTGCTTTTGCCTGCGCGCAAGCCACGCCGGCCAAGTCCCCAGCCCCGCAAGGCCCCGCGCACCTTGTGCTTCCTCCGGTTCCGAAGCCGTTGCTGCCTGATTCCTTTGCCGGGTGGGTGTCCGCCACGGCACCGCAAAAGGTTACCGACCCGGCACGGGCCGACGCGGCCAACACCGCGGCTCTGAAGGAATACGAATTTACCGACGCCGCGCTGGCGGACTACAAGCGGGACGGCGAGACACTGAGCGCTCACGCATTGCGCTTTCACGATGCGAGCGGCGCCTACGGAGCCTACTCGTTTTACCGCCATGATGGTTGGCCAAAAGAAGATATCGGCACCGGCGCCACGTCGAACCACAATCGCGTGCTTTTCTGGCTTGGCAATACGGTGGTGGATGCGAACTTCTCGCGCATCGGGCCCATGTCCGGCGCGGAACTGAGGGAACTGGCGGGCCAGATCCCTGTTCCAGACGGAACAACTGCGTTGGCGCCACCGCTGTTGAGCAATTTGCCTAGAGCATCCCTGGATGCCCAGACCACGCATTATGCTTTGGGGCCCGCAGGCTACGCGGGCGCAGGCGGCGTATTGCCCGCGGAAATGGTGGGCTTCGATCGAGATGCAGAAGCCGTGACCGCCAACTACTCGTTGACGTCGGGCGTGGCAACACTCACCATCATCGACTATCCCACGCCACAGATGGCCGCGGCGCAGGAGACGCGGATCCGCGACTACCTGAAAGCCGGCAACAAGGCCAACCCTGCCTTTCCGAAGCCGCTGACCGACTCCGACCAGGCATCGCTTGAGGTCCGCCGAAGCGGTCCGCTGGTGGCCATTGTCAGCGGTGACGCCATCCCCGACGAGAGCCACAAACTGCTGGCCACAGTGCACTACAGCGCCGACCTGATGTCGATTCCGCAGCCCACCGAGTCTGAAGTGACAAAGACCGGCCAGTTGCTGATGGGCATCGCCACGCTGGTCATTATCGGCGCCAGTGCGGCCATTTTGTTGGGAATCTTCCTGGGCGGATTCCGGGCCCTGTACCGCGTCGCGCGCGGAAAGCCGGCATCCTCGGTCTTCGAGGCGGAGTTCACCAGCCTTCATCTGCGGGAATGAGGCCGGAAGGTGGGCAGGGAAACGGGACCGGCAGCCGGGCTGTGCATCCTGAGGCAATTAAGCCGGAAATCTTGTGGAAAACAGGGCGTAAACCCAAGGAAACCCAGTGAAAAGACGGTGGTAAACCCGCCCGAAAAGGCAAAGACACGGCGAAGAAGCGCTGGATGTGGCCTGGAGGAATTGATTTGCAAAGTATTGAATTTAAATGTTTTATTTCCTCTCTGATTTCTCCTTGACACTCCCGTCAGCCGCCCCTAGTATGCAGCCAGAAAGTTCTGATGGTTTTGCCTCCGTTGGAACTATTCTCCCTGAGGAAGGAGCTGCCCTGTTGCCGGGCGGCTCTTTCCGTTTTGTTCGAGTTCAATTTTCAGGTCTCTTACCCTCCGCCCTGCGCGTCCGGCGTCGGCTCCGTCCACTGCTTTCCGCAGGACTTCAGCGCACCGAATTCGAGCCGATATCGACCAGCATGGCGCGTATGACCACCAAGCCCGTAACCGTCAACGCGGCCAGCATGCAGGTCCAGAAGCCCAGCCGGTCAAAGGGCACAAACAGTGTGGATTGGCTTCCGGTAAAAGTAAGCCCGATTTCACCCGGCAGGAGCGCGCGGACCACAACCGCAACCAGAATACCCGCGGCCCAGACGATCGCGATCCTGAAAGCAAGCTGAATTGTCAGTACCATGATGGAATTCCTTTTGCCGCCCTGGGAGCAGAAAAGCCGCCGGGCGTTCACCTTGCACGGTTCAACTTTACCTTCCACGGGCGCAACGATACAATCTTAGTAGCGGGCCGAAGTAGCTCAGTTGGTAGAGCAGCTGATTCGTAATCAGCAGGTCGTCGGTTCAAGTCCGACTTTCGGCTCCATTCACTTCGCTCCCGTCCTTCCTGTTAGCACATCTCAAACGGGATGCTCAGAGATTGAGCGAGGTGAATGCCTGATCACATCGTCACAGTTGCATCGCGCACATCCCTCGCCACGAATCAAATCTGATACCCGTTATCCACCGATTTTTTTATTGCGGTGGTAGATGCTGTCTGCTTATCCACGCATACTCTTGGCATAATCGTGAGCAACAGCGGTTTCTCCGTACTCTTCTGAGGGCTAAGTCCAGGAGCTGGGAATTCGATGGCAGGGACAAAGTTCAGGGCACGAGTTCAACCCCCGAGGCAGCGCCGTACCAGCAGAGGGAGCACTCAAGAGTGACCAGCTACAGTCGTCAAGACGTATTGCGTATCTTGCAGATCAGTGCCCACCAGTTGCAGGGGTGGGAGCGCGCAGAGCTGATTCCGCAGCGCCAGGCATACACCTTCCAGGATCTTGGGCAGCTCAGGACCCTGCGCGCACTTCGCGAGGAAGACGTATCGGCGGCCTCGATCCGGCATTCCATTGTGGCAATGAAGGCTGTGGCGGGCATGGCCAATCCACTGCTGGAGGCGTGCCTTGTGCGCACCGGAACGCGGCTCGCCTTTCGCCATCATGGCGCCATGGTCGATCCCATCCGACGCCAGTTGCTCTTCGATTTCGAGCGGCTAGACCAGATGAATCAGGTGAATGGGCATCCGGCCGCCTTCGGCCCGTCTCCTCTGCGCCTTCCCGACTCCTCCCGGCCTCACGGCGTGCAGGATCGTTTTCTTGCCGCGGTGCAAGCCGAGGAAGCAGGCGAAAAGCAGCGTGCCATCGCCCTCTACGAGGAGATCCTTGCGATCGACCCGCAGTTTGCGGCAGCCTATATCAATCTGGGCACCATCAACTTTCACCTGCGCAAATATGGCCGGGCGGAGGATCTCTATCGCCGCGCCACCGAAGCCGACCCAAGCTACACGCTGGCTTTCTTTGACCTTGGCAATGTGCTCGACGAGTTGCAGCGTCTGGACGAATCGATTGCCGCATACCGCCGCGCCATTGCGCTTGCGCCTCGTTACGCGGACGCCCACTACAATCTTGCGCTGGCCTACGAACGCAAGGCACAGCACCGCGCAGCCCTGCGCCACTGGCTGTTGTACATCAGGCTCGACAAACGCGGTCCATGGGCCGAGCATGCACGCGGCCAGATTCGAAAACTTCTCAGCCGCGAAAAACTTGCCATTGCCTGGCGCGCCACCTCGTATGTTCCACCACAGAAGGGGACGGCGGCGCTCGCGCTGGTCACGCAAAACGGCTGAATCCCTGCAAGAACAGCACCGCACGATACGTGCATCCCATCCGGCGTCCGAAGAAATGCGCTTTCCTGAATTCGCGGCTGGAATCGAACGCGACAGGACGACGATCGCGAAGGGACAATAAATTTTCCCGCATGAG
>JBEKZG010000010.1:0-19237 GCA_049510095.1 Occallatibacter sp. | reverse complement strand
GTGTTCATGTCGACGGGGACGGAGACGTGTTCGTGGCTGATGAGCCACTGGCCGTTCACCTTTTTGTAGCCATCAGTCACGCGGACGGTGAATTCAGTTTTCTTGCCATTCTTGTCGGTCAGGATGGGGTGCTGAATGCTGTGGCCGTAGGCTACATCGCCTCCTACCGAGACGCTGACGTCGGTGATCAACATGTCTGTGGGGCCGGGGGACGAGGCGAGAAAGTCTTCAAAATCCTTTTTGTATGCGTCCCAGCCGGTGTACTGGCGCGGTGGGGTGGCGTCGAACACGACCAGGTCGGGACCGGGCGTGTAGAGGGCCATAATGGCGTTGATGTCCTTGGCTTTGAAGGCTGCGGTGAAACGATCTTCTAAAGCGCGGATATCGGTTTCGTCTTTTGCTTTGGTGTCTGGGGCTTTGGTGTCGGCAACCGGGGCGGTTGCGCAACCGGCACAGCCGACCAGCATGACTATATAGAGAAGCTTTCTCACCTTAATCATGAGATTTCTCCGGGGGATTTGAAGCTTGAACGATTGCGGGGCCACCATTCTGATTTGAGGGCGGGATTCCACGATTGTCAAAAAGGGCTTTTCGAGGAGTCTCTAAGGCTGACGTGGTGTTGCGAGAGATGGTTTAACCGTGGGCCGGGGCGGGACAGTTCGAGGCTGAGGCGCTAACCCAGGACGGACTTGAAGGGTGGTGGCAACTGCGGGCTGGTGAGCCGGGGGAATGGTGTGGGGTTTGGGGGCGAGAGGGGTTGAGGCCATTGGCGCTGGGGTTTGCGCAGGCGAGGTTGCGGGTTGTTTAACAAGGGAGCTCGATTTGGCCGGCTTGATGGGAGATGGAGAGGAAGAAAGCAGCGGTGAAGTGGCCGGCGGCTGAGCGGACGATTTCAGCGGTTGCGGCGCATCCTCATCGTCGCCGAGAAAGTGCTCGTCAGGCTTGCTGGCGATGGCTACTTTCATGACGTTCATCCAGATGGGGAGGGCGGCTTTTGCGCCGGTCTCTTTGTCGCCGAGGGATTCGCGGCTGTCAAAGCCGACCCAGACTCCGCATGTGATGGAGGGGGAAAAGCCGAGGAACCAGGCGTCAGTGTAGTCGCTGGTGGTGCCGGTTTTGCCGCCGAGGGGGTGTTTGAGCTGGGAGGCGGCAGCGCCCGTACCGTGGGCTGTGACCGCACGGAGAAAGATCATCATGTCGCGTGCGGTGTCTTGGGAGATGACTTCTGTAACCGCAGGTGGTTGCTCCCAGAGGGTGATTCCGTCGGCGTTGGAAACTTTACGGACGAGACGGGGCGCGACGCGGATACCGTCGTTGGGAAAGACGGAGTAGGAGGCGACCTGCTCCTGAAGTGTGATCTCGACTGCGCCGATGGCGATGGGCAGATAGGCAGGGATATTGGAGGTGACGCCGAAGCGGTGGGCTACATCGATGACGTTGTGGATACCGACGTGCGCGGCGAGCTTGAGGGCGGGGATGTTGCGCGATTCGGCAAAGGCGTTGGTGAGAGTCATGGCGCCTTTGTAATCGTTCTCGTAGTTGTGCGGAGTGTAGCCGCCGAAGCTGACGGGGCCGTCAACGATGATGTCAGTGGGTTTGGCTCCGTCCTCGATAGCGGCGGTGTAGTCGTAGATCTTGAAGCTGGAGCCGGTTTGGCGCTCGGACTGCGTAGCGCGGTTGAAGACCGAAGTGGCATAGTCGCGGCCGCCGACCATGGCGAGGACGTCGCCGGTGGAGTTATCGATGGCCATGAGGGCGCCCTGCGCGCCGGAATCCTGCTGGAGAGAGGCGCGTCGAGCGAAGCCTTCCGTGGCTTGCGAGAGCTGGACATAGACGATGTCGCCTGGCTTGACGAGCGCATCACCATAGCGCTGGCCGGTCCACTGCCAGTCCTCAGGCAGGAGGACGATTTCTGATTCTTTCTGGCCGGGCGGGCCAATGCGGGCATGAATCTCGAGGGGCAGGACGCGCGTGACGATGGCGTGAACGTAGCCGCCGGGAGGTGTCTTCAGGGCCCAGTCGGGATGGCGGTAATCCTCGATGGTGACGCCGCTGGAGAGGACGTTTTCGAGCTTCCCCGGGCCATCATGACCGGGCCTGGACTGGTCAAAGCGGCCGTGACGGCGTTCGTAGGCGGCGAGGCCGTCGGCGACGGCGCTATTGGCGGTTTGCTGGAGATCGAGGTCGAGAGTGGTTTCGACTTTGAGGCCGGCTTCGTGGACCTGCTCGGAGCCGAAACGCTTTTCGAGTTCGCGGCGAACCTCTTCCTGGAACCAGGGCGCGACGGACATTTCGGGCTGCGCGATGCGGAGTCCCAGCGGAGTTTGGCGGGCCTGTTCGGCCTGCTGGTGGGTGATGACACCGTCGGACTCCATTTCAGAGAGTACGAGATTGCGGCGACGGAGAGCCTTTTCCGGATAGAGCAGTGGGGAAAAGCCGACGGGACCTTTCGGCAAACCGGCCAGGAGAGCGGCTTCTGAGAGGGTTAAGTCCTTTGCATGCTTAGAGAAGAAGTACTGGGATGCGGCTTCGAATCCGTACATGCCGCTGCCGAGGTAGATCTGGTTGCCGTAGAGGGTAAAGATCTGCTCCTTGGTGAAGGTGCGCTCGATTTGGATGGCTAGGTAGGCTTCCTGGAGCTTGCGGGCTGCGGTTCTTTCGCTGGAAAGAAAGAGGTTACGGGCGAGTTGCATGGTTAGGGTTGAGGCGCCCTGGGCGCGGCCGTGGGTGCGGATATCGTGCCATGCGGAGCCGACTACGCGGAAGACGTTGATGCCCCAGTGGGACTCGAAGGACTTGTCTTCGATGGAGATTACGGCCTGGCGGAGGATGGGGGCGAAGTCGCTGTAGCCGACGATGACGCGGCGCTGGAGGGCGAAGGAACCGATGATCTTGCCGTTGCGGTCGTAGAGGTCGGTGGTGGTGGAGGGGCGATAGCTTTCGAGGTCGTTGATCTGGGGCAAATCGACTGAATAGACTAGGGTTAGGCCAGCGAGGGAGCCGAAAGCGATGGCCAGGGCGAGCAGGACGGCGAGGGTAAAACGGCCGGCGAGCTTGCGGCGATTTGGGGGAACAGGCTGCATGCGCCGCCAGCGGGGGCGGGCAAGGGGTCGCGGTTCGAGAGGCTGTGGGGTAGGGGCAGCCAAGCGATTCTGGCCTCGTTTGCATGTCTCCGAAGGATGGTGCGGAGAGGATGCTTCCACTCAAGGCTAGCATTTTCCGGTTACGGATTGGTGTGCGAAGGGGCAGATTGAGAACCATCGGGGGCAATGCGCCAAGAGTTGGCCTGGAAGGTGTGGAAGATATAGCAAAGGTTGGCACAGGGGGTTGCAATTTGGGGGGATAGGTTGGCGCAGGGGGTTACGAAAGGCCGACGGATTGACCAGACAATTTCACTTATTGCATGGTGTCGGCACCAAAGAATTGGGCTTAATGAGGGTGAATGGAACCAGAGAATTGGACTGACACGGTGAAGATTGGTTCGGAATTGAACTAAAGATCTTGTGGGAGAAACTGATTGGCAGCGAGGCTAGTGGACAGTGGACAGTGGACAGGGGAGAGTGCCGGCCGGATGCGCGCTCGTGGCGAAAGGGGCTACGATGAAGTGGGGCAAATCATTGCCTTCCTTGGTCGTGAGACTAGCGAGGCAGAGATCGGGTTGCGGGCGTGGCCAGTCGTACTTTCCGCGATAAGATGATTACGACCAAAATCCTTTCCAAGAAGGGCTTCGAATGCGCGCTGGTCGTGCCATCTTTCAACTCATCGCCAATCTCTCTTTGTTCTTGCTGTGCGCCGCTGTGGCAATCGCATCGGCTCGTGCCCACGAGCCCACATGGCTGGTTGCCGGTCCTGCGTTCGAGGCGTCTCCGGCTGAAATTCAAAAGGCCGCCGCGCAGATTCCCGCTGAGAAGTTCATGGAAACTACGGTTCTGTTCGAGCGGGACAACTATCATCTGGAGTCGGACGGGCGGCTCACTTTTCGGCACTCCATTCTCTATCGTCTTGAGACGCAGCAGGCAGTGGAGGACTGGGCTGAAATCTCGGCCAGCTACGCGCCCTGGTATCAAAATCAGCCACAGTTTCAGGCCCGCGTAATCCAGGCCGACGGCCACGTCATTCAGCTTGATCTTAAGACTATAACGGACGGCCCGGCCAGGGAAGACGAAGAGAACACCTACACCGATGAGCGAATTCGGAAGGCTCCCTTGCCGGGACTCGCGGTGGGTGCCATCGTTGAAGAGGAGACGGTGACGGCAGACAAGCAGCCTTTCTTTTCGGGCGGCGGTGTGTATCGCGATTTTCGGACACGCGGCGTGCCTATTGTCCGCTCGGAGCTGGTGATCGACGTTCCCAGTACGTCCAAGCTGCAATATCGCGTTCACCACTTAGATTCAGTGAAGCTTACCGACAGCGACGAAGCTGGCCGTCACCATCTTCTCTTCGCGCAGGGTTACACTGCGGCGCGAGCCGATTCGGACATCGATCTGGCGTCGCGCGACGATCTTAGTCCGATGATTGAGTTCTCGACGGGCGAATCGTGGGCTGGGGTAGCCGCCGCATATCGCCAGCTCGCAGAGGCACATATTGTGTCGGACGAGGTCAGGCCGCTTCTAACCGGGATTGATGCCTCAAGCCGTCTTGGCCGCATCCAGCAGATCACGGCCCGGCTCCACAAGGAGATCCGGTACACGGGCATCGAGTTTGGCCAGGCAAGCATACAGCCTGCCCGGGCCGCGGACATCCTGAAGCACCATTTCGGCGACTGCAAAGACAAGGCAGCCGTACTGGTGGCGATGCTGCGCGCCTCCGGTATCCCCGCGCAACTGGCGCTGCTTGATACCGGTCCGGGCCGGGACGTGACGGCGGATCTGCCGGGCATGGATGTGTTTGACCACGCCATCGTCTATGTTCCCGGCAGCGATCAGGACGGTCCAGTTCTCTGGATCGATGCCACTGCGGAGTACACGCAGATCGGCTCTTTGCCCCGCATGGACCAGGGGCGTCAGGCGCTCATCATTGCCGAAAACACTACGGCTCTCACTACGACTCCCACGTTCAAAGCTGAAGACGACCACCTGACCGAAGTGCGGGAAGTGGCGATGGCTCCTTACGGCGATGCGCACATCAGTGAGACATCGCTCACCGAAGGCGACGTGGATGCCGACTATCGCTCAGACTATGGAGGGGCTGAGACCCGCGAGACGCGCAAGAACCTGGAGAAATACGCCCGAGATGAGTATCTGGCCAAGGCGCTCACCCACCTGGATCGCGGGGACGGCAAGGACCTGACGAAGCACTTCATTCTCAAGCTTGAGATGGCCGAAGCCCGGCGCGGAAATACGGCCATGGAAGATGCGGCGGTGGGAATTCCTTATGGAGGTATCTTCAGCCGCTTGCCGGTGTGGTTTCGTACCGACCCCAAGACCAAGGGCGAAAAGCTCACGCCGCAACAGGAGGACGACCTGAAGCGTGCCGTTGCCGCCCGCGCCCCCGACTACGAAGTGCATCCCTTTCTCACCGAGTGGCAATATCGTATTACCCCGCCACGGGGGTTTGTGCTTCGCGCTCTTCCGGAAGACAAAACCACGCAGATGGGCCCGGCAACGCTAACCCAGCATTACGAAGTTGATGCGCATGGGGCGATCGTGGCCAACCTGCGCTTTAGCACCGGCAAGCCTCGCTATACCGCCGAGGAGGCCCTGGCGCTCCGCGATGCCGTGCTGGCCATATACAAGCAGGATATGATCGCAATCCTCTTCGATCAGCGGGGCGCCAAGTTGCTGGCCGCGGGCAAAGCCCGGGACGCATTCGCAGCGGATCGCGCACTGATTGAACAGCAACCTCATGAGGCGCTGCCACACGCCCAGATGGCCTATGCCCTGCTGAAGGCTGGAATGGGCCAGCAGGCTCGCATCGAGGCGGAACAGGCGACCGTGCTGGACCCCAAATCCGCCGTCTCATTCAAGGCGCTCGGCTGGGTTTGCCAGTTTAACTCTATCGGCGTCAAGCATGGTTCAGGCTTTGACTGGGACTGCGCCGCCGCGGCTTATAAGAAGGCCATGGCGCTCGATCCGGATGACAACTCGACGCTAATCGACCTCGCCATTCTGGATGAGTATGACCACGGCGGCGAGCGCTACAGCGCTGGCGCTGCGCTGCCCGATGCAATTCGGTTGTTCCGTTCTCTGATGGAGAAGGACAAAGAGGCGGGGGAGCCATATCGCGATAATCTGCTGTTCGATCTGCTCTATAACCATCAGTACAAAGACCTGCTGAAAGAACTGGGCGACGTGTCTTCTACTGTCAATCGCGATGCGCTTGGAATCTCCGCCTCGGTGGCTCTAGAGCCGGGACCCAAGGGAGTGGCGGCGGGCATTGCGCGCGCCGATCGTTTGACCGCAGGCGCGGCGGGCCGCAACTCTGCACTGAGCGGGGCAGGAAACCAATTGCTTTATCTGCACCTGTATCCGGAGGCGGCTGAAATGCTCGCCGCCAGCGCAGAAGGTCAACCAGATTCCGCCGCTACGACGCAGCGCATCGGCATCTTTCGTCAGCTCACGCCCTGGAAAGGCGATTTCTTTCCCGCCACCGACCCCCGCGGCGTTGTTCAGCGGCTCATGCTCTCACTCTTCGATGGGAAGTTCACCGAGAAGCTCGCTACCGATCTGCTCGACCGCCACGCCTACGGCTCCGAACTGGAATGGCGACGCAATCTCGAAAACATGCTTGAGCGCCGTGGAATTCTGCATGCCTTGTCGGAAAGCTCGAGCCTACCTGCGGGGACACTGCTGGACCTGATCGCCGGGAATCTGAAACTGAGTGTTGACGGGGACAACGCCTCCGGCTACAAGGTCTCCGTTCGGAGTCTCGGCGCGAAGCCGCAAAGCTATTTCGTCGTGAGCGAGGAGGGCCACTTGAAGATCGTCACCGACGGAGCCAATCCCGCGGAGGCGGGCAACGAGGTGGTTTACCTGCTGAACGCGGGCCGCGACCGGGAAGCGCACACACTGCTCGACTGGACGCGAGACCGGATACACAAGGGCGGCGGAGACGACGCACTGTCTGGCCCGCTGCTGCCGCGTTTCTGGTCGATGGGAGATCCTCCGGATCACAAGGCGATGCTGCATGCCGCTGCTTCGCTGATAGCCGGCAATCCCGGCATTCGCGAACTGCTGCCAACGCTCCAGGCAGACTGGGACAAGGCCACTACCGATCAGGAACGCACTAATCTTGGACTTCTGCTGGCTAACGGGTACGCCACTGTGCAGGATGGGCCCGCATTGCAGAAGGTCAGCGCCGACATCCTGGCCAAATACCCCGGCTCGTATGTGGCAATCGAATTGGCTGGGGAAACCGACGCGCTGCTGAAGGACTGGAGCCACTCCAGGTCCGCTGTGGAAGCCCAGTTGGCGAAACATCCCGAGGATGAGAACCTGCTGCGCCTGAAAGCGCGCTTCGCCGAAGGGCAGGGCGACTTTGCTGTCTCGCGCCAGATTCGTCAAAAGCTCTTCGACAACGGCAAGGCCACCTACAACGACTACAACGGGTACGCCTGGAGTGCTCTCTTTGACGGCAAGATCGACGCAGACGTTATCAAGGCAGCGCAACAGGCTAACATGCTGAACAACGATACCGGCTTTGGCGAGATGCACACACTGGCGTGCCTCTATGCCGTTCAGGGCCGAACCACCGAGGCCCGCGATCTGCTGTTGAAAGCCATGACAGTACAGAGCCTCTCCGAGCCCAACTCAGAGATCTGGTTTGGGCTTGGCTCGATCTACGAGCAGTACGGTGTTACCGATGCGGCCATTGAGGCTTATCGCAAGGTTGAGAAGTTTGAAGGACGCATTGACCCCACCGGCACATGGTTACTGGCGCAAGCGCGTCTCAAGGCATTGGGCGCGACTTAGCGCTGCGCGGTCTCGCCCCATTCATCGCGATAGGGTTGCGATGAATGGGGTACAGCTGTCTACAAAGGACCATAAACCGCAGGTCCTTCGACTCCCTGCGGTCGCTCAGGATGACAGCAATAAATAAGAGACTGCAGGCGTCTAGGCGGCTTTGGCTTTCAGGAGTTGGAGGGCTTTGTCGAGTGGCTCGTCGCCCTTGGGGGGAGTTGTGCCCTCGTCTTCCTCCTCGATGGGCTGGCCTACGGCTACGGTGGGGGTTACGGCTTCGTCCTCGATCTTTTTGCCGTCGGGGCCTTGATACTTGGCTACCGTTAACAGTAAGGCCGCGCCGTCAGGGAGTTCGATGGTCTTTTGGATTGCGCCCTCGCCGAAGGTGCGCTCGCCGACTACGTCGCCGCGCTTGAGTCCTTCAATGGCGGCGGCGGTGACCTCAGCCGCGCCGTAAGTGCCGCGGTTGACGAGGACGGCGATGGGCGCATCGGTGAGGCAGTGCGCGGGATCGGCGGTGAATGTCTGGGTGGGAAACTTCTGGCCCTGGAGGGTGGCTAGAGTCCCCTGCTTGATGAAGAAGTTAGCTAGGCGAACGCCCTGCTGCAGGTCGTCTCCGGTGGAGTCGCGTAGGTCGAGGAGGACTTTGCGGGACTTGCCGGCGGCCTTGATTTTGGCGGCGATTTCGTCGACGCGGGCCGCGGATAGCTGGCCGGGCTTGAGGTAGAGGATGGTGGAGTTCTCGTATTGCTGCTCGGCGAGCGGCGTGGGGAGGGTGATGGAGCGGGTGAGGGTGAGCTTGTCGGGGTCTGCTTTGCGGGGGCGGACGACGGAAATGGTGACGGTGGTGCCGGGCTTGCCTTCAAGCATGAGGCGGATGACGGCGAGAGAGAGCTCGCGGGTGGATTGGCCGTCGATGGACTCGATTACGTCGCTGTCGGCGATGTGCTCGTGTTCGGCGGGGGAGCCGGGGAGGGCGGTGACGACGGTGGCGTAGCCGAAGCGCTTGGAGACGACGAGGCCGACCTGGGCGACGTTGGTGGTGGGGCGATCCTTGTAGATTTTGTACTCGGTGGGGGTGAGGTAACTGGAGTCGGCGTCGAGGGACTCGAGGAGTCCGTGGAGGGCGCCGGTGGTGACATTGTTGATGTTAGGCTCGACGACGTAGTCGGTCTGGACCTTTTTGAGGACTTCGGCGTAGACGCGCATCTGGCGGTAGGCGCCGTCGGAGTCGGCACCGGCATGGACGCCGAAGACGCCGAATTCACCCATGACAAAGCCAAGGCCAAGGAGGGCGAAGATGGCCACAGAGAGCACGAAGACGAGACGCTGGAAGAATCTGGACACAAACACCACCGTGGGGGCCCGATTGGGGACAGGCCGCACACAACTATATAGACGTAATGATAGCAAGAACGGTCGTTAGTTATCAGTTGTCGGTTTTCAGTTGTCAGGGATCAGTTGTCAGGGATCAGGGACTCGGAGGTGGGAATGGCTTGGTAAGTTTTTTGGTGGCGGAGGACGGGATCGAACCGTCGACCTTGGGGTTATGAATCCCACGCTCTAACCATCTGAGCTACTCCGCCGGGAGGGGGCACACGTCTGCGCGTGCGCCAATATCGATGATACGGGCGGGTGGATTGGAGGTCAAACGCGGGGCGGCTCGGGGACGTTTACACTTAGCGGCATGGGGAAATTGCGGATTGCGGCGGTGATTCCGGCGCGGCTCAATTCCACTCGACTGAGCCGGAAGGTGCTGCGCGCGATTGCGGGGCGGCCGATGGTGGAGTGGGTGTGGCGGGCGGCGGCGGCGAGCGGGCTGATGGATCCGGTGGTGGTGGCTACGGACGCGGAGGAAGTGGCTGAGGCTTGCCGGGGACGTGGCATTCCGGCGGTGATGACTTCGGTGGAATGCCAGAGCGGGTCGGACAGAGTGCGCGAGGTGGCGCGAACGATTGACGCGGATATCTACGTGAATATTCAGGGGGATGAGCCGACACTGACGGCGGATTTTTTTGCGCCGCTGCTGGCGCTTTTCGACCGGCCGGAGGTGGATGTGGCGACGCTGGCGGTGCGGTGCCCGGCGCTGGAGATTGGCGATCCAAACGCGGTGAAGGTGGTGACGGCGCTGGATGGCCGGGCGCTCTATTTTTCGCGGGCGACGATTCCGTTCGACCGGGACAGGGATGGGTTTGCGGGGTACCGGAAGCACCTTGGGATTTATGCCTACCGAAAGGCCGCGCTGGAGCGGTTTGCGGCGCTGCCGACATCGTGGATTGAATCTGTGGAGCGGCTGGAGCAACTGCGGATGCTGGATCATGGGATGGATATTTATGTGGCTGCCGCGCCGCGGGACACGATCGGGGTGGATACGGAGGCGGATCTGGCGCGGGCGGAGGCGGCGCTGAAAAAGCTAGGGACTAGGGACTAGGGACTAGGGACTAGGGACCTAGGGATAAGGACCTTGCTTGAGATCTGTTGGCTCCCAGGTCTCAAAATCGGGTCCTTCGGCAAGCTCAGGACAGAAACCAGGGGCGCCCTTGGTTGGTTGCGCCGGCGGCCGGTTGGTGAACCGGAATTGCGCGCAAGATTCGGGGTGCGGGCCGGGGCTTGAATGCGGGACGATGTTTCCATGAACAGTTCAGTTCAATTCGCAAATGTGGGCGGGCGGGAGATGGCTATGGCCATTGATCCGGAAACGGCTTGGCGGCGGTTGCAGAGCCGCGATGCTGAGAGCGGGTTTTTCTACGCGGTGACGACGACCGGGGTGTTTTGCCGGCCGGATTGCCGAAGCCGGATGCCGCTGCGCGAGAATGTTCGGTTTTTTGGGACGGTGGACGAGGCGCGGGCGGCGGGGTTTCGTGCCTGTTTGCGGTGCAAGCCCGCCACTGCGTGGGGCAGCCCTTTGGACAAGGTTCGGAGCCATATCGAGCGGCATGTGAATCGTGCTGTGCCGTTGGCGGAGTTGGGGCGGGTGGCTGGGTTGAGTCCGTTTACGGTGCAGAGGTTGTTCAAGCAGAGGCTGGGCGTGAGTCCGCTGCAGTATCAGAGGGCGCTGCGGGCGGGGAGTTTGCGGAGCGCGCTGAAGAAAGGAGCCAATGTGACGGACGCGGTGTATGAGGCGGGGTTTGGATCGTCGAGCCGGGCTTATGAGGGCGCGCAACTTGGGATGACTCCGGGGAAGTTTGCACAGGGCGGGCGTGGGGAACGGATCGGTTGGTGCTGCGCACGGTCACAGTTTGGATGGATTGTGGTGGGAGCTACGGAGCGCGGGCTGTGCTGGCTGGCGCTGGCGGGGACGGCGGGCGAGGCCGAGGCGAGCCTGCGCGAGGAGTTTCCCGAGGCGACGTTGCGGAGAGACACGGCGCTGGCGGGACTGGTAGAGGCGGCGGTGAGCGTAGTTTCCGGGCCGAGAGACTCATCCGAAAGATCAGCCGCACCGCAGGTGCCGTTGGATTTGCGGGGGACGGCGTTTCAATTGCGGGTTTGGCAGGCGCTGCGGGCGATACCGCGGGGAGAGACGCGGAGTTATAGCGAGTTAGCACGGGAGTTAGGCGAGCCGAAAGCTACGCGGGCTGTGGCACGTGCGTGCGCGATGAATCGCGTTGCGGTGGTGGTGCCTTGCCACCGGGTGGTTGGTGTGGGCGGATCCTTGACGGGGTATCGATGGGGAGTGGAGCGGAAGAAGAAGCTGCTTGAGGCGGAGAAGAGGCCATAACAGCTTATCGATAGAGATATCCCAGGTCCCAAAGTGAGGACCTGGGGTACCAGGTTCTGTGGAGCAGATTAGCGCGTGTAGCCGCCGGAGGCGTAGATGGTTTGGCCGCTGAGCCAGCCGGAGTCAGTGGAGGCGAGGAAGGCAGCGGCTGTGGCTACGTCCTGAGGTTGGCCGATGCGGCCTAGCGGGGTTTCGGCGGCGGCGGCCTTCTCAAAGTCGCTGCCGATGAAGCCGGCTTCATGCGTACCTTCGGTCTCGATCACGCCGGGATTGAGGGCGTTGACGCGAATCTTCTTTGCGCCGAGTTCTTTGGAGAGCGAGACAGTGATGGAATCGACCGCGCCCTTGGTGGCGCTGTAGACGGCTGCGCTGGGGAAGGACATGCGGCCAACAACTGAGCCGATGTTGATGATGCTTCCGCCAGCGGGATTGAACTTTGCAACCGCGGCCTGGGTAACGAGGAGGAGGCCGAGGACGTTGGTGTTGAACTGCTTGTGGAAGTGCTCGGGGGTGATGGCCTCGAGTGGGCCGAACTCGTAGATGCCGGCGTTGTTGACGAGGATGTCGATGGGTCCGAACTGGGTGGCAACGGCGTCAATGAGCGGCTGAATGCTGGCTGGATCGGCTAGGTTGGCCTGGACGGCTATGGCTTTGCCGCCGGCGGCGTTGACTTCCGCGACGAGGTTTTCAGCAGCGGCTTTGCTACCGGAATAGTTGACGGCGACGGCTGCGCCACGCGCGGCCAGTTCACGGGCGATTGCGGCGCCAATACCCCTGGATGCGCCGGTGACCAATGCGACCTTACCTTGAAGATTGTTTTGCTGGGTGGTGCTCATTTGCTGCTCCCGTCCGAAACGTCATCGCTTCGACGTTTCGACAACTATCGAATTGATTGGCGAGGGCGGGAATGGATTCAGGAACATTGTGGAAATCTCTTTTTGGGATCAGCGGGTGGCTGGTATGGAGTTGAGCGCCGTCCCTACGGGACTCCTAATGTCGCTTTGGCCGACCCCACCCCACGTTGAAACGCGGGGCTAACAAACTTTGCGCCTACGGCGCGGGAGGTTTCAGCGGCCGGTACAGGGCTCGGCGTCGAGGGCGGTGAGGAGGTCTGCGAGGCTCTTTAGGACGCCGGGGCGGAGGGTGAGGAAGTGGAATTTTCCTTCGCGGCGGACGTGGATTAGGCCGGAGGTTTCGAGTTCCTTGATGTGGTGGGAGAGCGTGGCGGGGGCGATGGGCAGGGCCTGGAGGGCTTGCGCGCAGCCGAGCGGACAGCCGGCTTTGGCGATGCGCTCGAGCAGCTCGAAGCGGCGGGGATCGGCGAGAGCTTTGAGGATGGCGGTGCGGCGGGCGCGTGTCAGGCGTGTGGGTTTGGCGGCTGGGGTGTGCTCAGCCGGATTTGTCAACAATTGTTGCGACATGGTCTTGCTCCATCTGTTGGATGTTATCGCAACGAAGAAGATCGGAGTTCAGAGTTCTTAGTTTTGAGTTGGATGCGTCTACTCTGGGCGCGATCCCTGGTTTTCCGTCGCGGCGGACGAGAGACAGGGGCACCCTGATTGTGATTAGAGACCGGTGCCACCCGGCGCGGGCGAGGACGCCCGCGCTACAGCCGGTCTGGAGACCAGCGCTACATTCAGTCCGCTAGGTAAGCCGGTGGCTATTGGCCGCCGGAGGCTGCTTTGGCGCGGACTTTGTGCCAGTCGTAGATGGGGTAGGCGGGGCGCTTGATGGGCGGGACCGGGTGCTCCTGGATCTGCTTGAGGGCAACCTCGACGCCCTTCTCCAATTGCGGATCGTGACCCTGACGCCATAGCGCGGGATCGAGATCGACTTCGATATCGGGAGCTACGCCTTTGTTCTCGACGTCGAACTGGCCGGTGTCAGGATTGTAGAGACCAAAGCGCGGGGCTGTGACCGCGCCCCCATCCATCAAATTCGGATAGCCGCCGATGCCGATGAGGCCGCCCCAGGTGCGCGTGCCGATGAGCGGGCCGATGTTGAGCTTGCGGAACATCCAGGGAAGCGCGTCGCCACCCGAGCCGGCGAATTGGTTGATGAGCATGACCTTGGGACCAAAGATGACCCTGGGGATGGTGGTGTCTTTGCCTTCGCGGGTCATGGCCGCCATGAGCAGCGGGCGGGAGAGCCAATCGACGATGTAATCGGCGATCCATCCACCGCCGTTGAAGCGCTCGTCGATGACTGCGCCCTGTTTGGCGTTTTGCGGGAAGTAATAGCGATTGAAATAAGTGAAGCCATTGACCGCGGTATCGGGCACATAGACATAAGCCAGCTTTCCTGCGCTGAGTTCGTCGACCTTCTTGCGGTTGCCATCGATCCACTCGCGCTGGCGCAAGGAGCGCTCGCTGCCGATGGGGACAACGGTGACGATGCGGGCATCCTTGCCGGTGGGATCGGGTCCGACCTTCAATAGCACGGACTTGCCGGCACGGTCGAGGAAGAAGCTGTAGATTTCGTCGGCGCCATGGAGTTCGCGGCCATCGACGGCGAGCAGGTATTCGCCCTGATGGACGTTGACGCCGGGTTCGGTAAGCGGCGCGCGGAGGCCGGGGTTCCAGTTCTCGCCGTAGTAGACCTTGGCGAAGCGATAGCGGTCATGATCGATGGTGTAGTCGGCCCCGAGGAGGCCCACGCCTACGGGCTTGACGTCGGGCCGGTCGCCGCCAAAGATGTAAACGTGCTGCGCGGTGATTTCCCCGAGCATGTCGGCAAGGATGTAATTGAGATCCGGGCGGCTCATTACGTTGTCGACGTAGGGCTGATAGGCGGCCATCAACTGCTTGAGGTCCGCGCCGTGCATGTTGGGGTCGTAGAACCAGTCGCGTTCGATCCTGCCGACTTCACGGAAAATCTGCTCCCACTCGGCGCGGGGATCGGCGTAGACCTTCAAGTTGAGATGCAGCGAGCCGTCCTTGCCGGGTTCGCCGGGCTTGCCTAAGGCGTCGACGGACTTGATGGCCCAGGAGCCGTGAGACGGCCCGTCTTGCGCCATGGGGTTCCATGGCGGCAACTGCTCGTAGAGAGCCTTTTCGCCGTTTTCAGAGATGACGAAGCCGCCTACGTTGTCGAGGAGCTTATCGATCTTCTGTGTGCAGACGTCGAACTTCTCGACGATGCGCCCGCTGGGTCCCGAACCAGCGACTACGCTTCCTTCAAGGAAGAAGAGCTGATGGGTTTTGCCGGTAAGCACGCTGTCGTAATTGCGAGCGGGAACGGGCAAGGCGAGGATGCGCTGGCTGATGTCTTCGAAGTCGATTTTGGTCTTCGGGGGTTCCTTGGACTTGTCTTTCTTGTCGTCCTTGGCTTCGTCTTTCTTCTCGCCGGACTTCTTGTCGTCCTTCTTTGTGTCCTTGTCGTCCTTTTTGGCGTCCTTGTTATCGCCGCCAGACTTGCCTTCGTCTCCCGGTTTGCAGTCATCGACAGTGACTGGAGAGGCGGGCTTACTGTCATCGGCGGATTGGTTATCTGTTACTTTTTCTTCGTCGCTCTGCGGGGCGAGCGGCGACTTGAGGTCCTTTGTAAGAACGACGAGGTAGGCGCTGCTGGTGACGGGAACTTTATACGAGCCCATGCTGCTGGCGATGGCGGGGCCGTCGTCCGTGCTGGCAAGGAAGTAGAGGTATTTGCCGTTCATGTCAAAGGCAACGGAAGACGCATCGCTCAGGCCGTCGGTGATTTGATGGGTGGTTTTGTCGTCGAGGTTATAGACAAAGATTGCCTGCAGCAAACTATCGAGCTGGCGGGTGTAGGCGAGCCAATGGCTGTCTGGCGACCAGACCGGACTGAAGGGATTACCTTCATAGGGATTGGTGTCGACGTGAATGGGCTTTCCGGCCTCGATGTCGACGTACCAAAGATCGCCGCGCTTGTCGGAGTAGGCGATTTTCTTGCTGTCGGGCGACCACGTGGGCGAGTAGAAGAAGGTTGGACGATCAGCAAGGGAGATTTTCTTGACGTCGCCCTGGCCATCCTGCTGGCGCAGATGGAGGGCGTACTCGCCGGACTCATCGGAGAAATAGGCGATCCATTTTCCGTCGGGCGACCATGCAGGGTCGCGCTCTTCCACGCCTGCTGTATTGGTAAGGTTGCGGATGTCGCCGTGCTCGACCGGGACGGTGAAGATGTCGCCGTGGGCTTCAAAGACAGCGCGCGCGCCGGTGGGGGAGATGTTGTAATTCTCGATGCGGTCGCCGACGGAGACAAAGTGAGGACGCACGGCGGGTGAATCGGCAGTGACGCGAATGTTGACGGGGTGCTGCTGGCCGGAGGCGAGGTCGAAGAGATGGATGGAGCCGAACTGCTCGTAAACAATGGCGCCTGGGCCCGCGGAGGCGGATTTGATGTCGATGCCGTTGCTGTGGATGGCGGCGCCGACCTGCTTTGACGCAGTGTCATAGACGTAGAGATTCACCGGACCGTCGCGGTCGGAGAGGAAGTAGATTTTGTCGCCGATCCACATGGGCGCGGAGTCGTTGGAGTTGGTGCGCGGCAGCTTTTCGATGCTGGAATCGGAAAGGCGTGCGATCCAGACGGGTGAGGCTGTGCCGCCGCGATAGTGCTTGAGTCCGCGCTGAAACTGCCAGGATTCGCGGAAATTTGTGAAGGGGACGTAGGCAATGTGGGAGCTATCGGGCGAGTAAGAACCCTCGACTGCCATGGGTAACTGCACCAGGTCCGGCAGGCCGCCGGATAGGCCTACTTCATATAACTGCTGGAAGCCGGAGTAACTCTGCCGAGCGGAGCGAAAGAGGACACGCTTGCCGTCGCGGGACCAGCCGACAGCTTCATCTCCGGGAAGGGAAGTGAGGCGCCGGGGGATGCCGCCGGAGGCGGGAATGACAAACACATCTTCGTTGCCGTCATACTCGCCGGTGAAGGCGATGGTTGCGCCATCGGGGGAGAAAATGGGGTCGATCTCAATGCCGGCATCGCTGGTGAGGCGACGCGCTTCTCCACCGCTCCGATCGACGATCCAGAGGTCGCCGCCGTAACTGAAGGCGATCTGCGATTCGCTGACGGTTGGCTTGCGCAATAGGGCGTATTGATTGGAGGGTTGCGCGGGCGGCTGGGCGACGGTTTGGATGCAGAGGATGAGAGCGAAGAAGGCTGGGATGAACAGGCGCCTAAAAGACACGTTCCACTTGTGTTGCATCGTTCCTCCGTCGTTGGGGGTGATTGGAGTCCGCCGTGGTGCGGAAATGTTATCTTGGCCGGAGGGGCGAGTCAATAGAACAGGGAGCGGGGAATAGGGAATAGGGATTAGGCATTAGGGACCAGGGGACTACTTGGCGCGGGGGTGACGGTTATCCTGACTGGTGACTACTACGGCGGAGACGAGGTCCAAGAAATCGATTCGGAGGGGTTGGTTCCGAGCTTCTGTCCTGTGGCTTGCAGTCGGCATTGTGACTCTTTGGTTGCTTGCCGCGCTGACGCTTGTGGCTGCGCGGTGGATTGATCCGCCGACTACCGCGGTGCATGTCGAGCGACGGTTGCAGGCGTGGATACACCACAAGCCTTATCACGAACGGTACACCTTCGTTCCGTTGAGCCAAATCTCACCCGATTTGCAGCACGCGGTTATCGCGGCCGAGGATGGGCATTTCTATCAGCACCATGGATTCGATTGGGAAGCTATCCAAAAGGCTGCTGAGGACGATATGGAGGGCGGGCGCATTCGCGGAGGTTCCACGCTTACGCAGCAACTGGTGAAGAATTTGTTCTTTGGAACGGGGCGCTCGATTTTGCGCAAGGGGGCGGAGTTTACGCTGGTGCCGGTGGCGGAACTGGTGCTGGGTAAGCAGCGGATTCTGGAGCTGTATCTCAACGTGGTGGAATGGGGGCCTGGAGTTTATGGCGCGGATGCGGCTTGCCGGTACTACTACAAGACTTCGGCGCGGAATGCCGGGCGGGAGCAGGGGGCGCAGCTGGCTGCCATTCTGCCGTTGCCGCTGAAACGGCGGCCGGAGCGCATGACTCGGTACAGCGCGATCATTCTTGAGCGGATGCGCCAGATGGGGTGGTGAGTGGGCGGCTTGAGCCTGGACTCTTTGCATACATGCTGCAGGGCCGGAAGAGAACATCCCTCAGTGGCTGAAGCCACGGATTCTATCCGCCTAGTTGCGGCACGGCTAAAGCCGTGCCCTTTCAAAACATACGGCTCCGAAGAGTTCTAACCAAGCTGTGAAGCCGTGCCCTTTCAGGGCCCTATTGGTGCATCCGTAGTCCGGGCTTGTTCATTTTCGTTCGGAGGATCAGTTTTCGCCGCGGACGAGGGTGTAGCGGAGTTGTACCTGGGCGCCGCCGGGGATGTATTGCAGCCATTCTTCAAAGCTGCCTGCGCGTGTGGAGCGGGTTACGGTGAGGAATGGGCGGTGCAGGCAGGAACTGGAGGCAGTGAGGCCGCCGGCATAGCCTGCGCCTGCTTTCCATTGGGAAGTGGCTGCCCACTCGATTTTCGCGCGGTCGATGTCGAAGGACCAGCCCTGGGCACGATTGAGGGGCAGAGTCGGATAGGGGGCGATCTGGGCGGTGAGCCTGGGGCGGAAGCGGAAGTTGAGGACGGGCCAGAGCCAGAGGAAACGCTTGTTGGTGGATTCGGGACCAGCCTCCTGCAGGATGTAGAGTTCCTGGTCCCAGTCAAGGTGCTTGCTGTGGAGGACATTTGCGCCCCCGCCGGCGAGCCAGAGTTGATCCTTGCCGTAACCCGAGTCGTAGTAGCCCACATCGGGGAGTATCCATCGGCCGCGCATTTGCTCCCATTCGGCTACTCGATAGGTGATTACGTGCGGGGATTGTAATTGTTCGGCGGCGCGGAGGACGTAGATGTTGACTACGGGATGGCGGGTGTCGGATTGGGGTTGGGCGGGTAAGTCACGCGCGACGAACAGGATCGTAAGTATGAGAAAAACCAAGTGCCGTTTCATAAATGCCCGTACCGAACCTGGCCATGAGTCAAGTTACTTTGTTTATCGGCCGGGGTCAGTGAGGTATGACACAGGGGTGAGGCGTTCCAGGTGGGGCGGACGCTGGCTGACTCGCCGGTGCGGGTCGCAATTCAAATCAGAGCGATGCGATCTGCCGGACCCATTGGCTTCGCCAGGCTGGCGCCTCGAAGGGGTCAGCGAAATACTGTGTTTCGTGAACAACCTTACCGTTGCGGAATTCCATTATGCTGACGGTGAAGGCTGGCCGCCCCTGGTACGTGATGGTGTATTCCGTGATCCAGAGATCGCCCTTTCCGAGAATTCGCTTGACAGTGAAGCCGGAGGGCTTGCCGGGATGGTGGCTCCGCAAGGCCTGCAAATTGGCTCGCCCGAAGATTCGCTCACCTGACTGGGGATAATCGCAGATGGCGTCGTCGTGGTAGATATCGTGTTCCGCATTGGCATCGCCGATTGCCGAGGCATGCCAGTGCGCATTCAGGGCTTCGCGTATTTCTCCCTCATTCGCTTCCAGCGTTGGTTCGCAGTCCATTGCTTGCTCCTGTCGTTGTTGGCTTGAAGTGGGCTTGCATTGCGGGATGAAACCGCAGGTCCTTCGGCTGCGCTTCGCTCGGGATGGCAAATCTCTTTCCGAGGGCTGGTTTTAATGGTTGACG
>JBEKZG010000001.1:0-39653 GCA_049510095.1 Occallatibacter sp. | reverse complement strand
GCAGCAGCGTGGCCTCGGCTTGTCCCCTTATCAACTCCAGTTCCTCTTCGGCGGGAACTTTGGCGGCGGGTGGATCCTGCCTCCTTCCCATCAGCTTCTCTCCAACAACTGCGGGTTCGCTGAGCGGGTCACTTGTCTTGACGGATAACGCCCTCAATGTCAGCGGAGCTACACAAAGCATCCCCTTGAGCGGTACCGGTCTGCCGCCCGCAACACTCGCGTCTCCAACACCGGGCAGCAAGTTGACGAGCACCAGCGTACAGTTCGCGTGGTCGGCTGTGAGCGGGGCCTCGGCGTACGATCTCCACCTCAGCGCCGTTGCGCCCGGGGGCTACGACCTTTATTTATCGGGCCATATAACCGGCACTTCGACGACCGCGAACAATCTTCCAATCAACGGAGGAAAGATTTATGCGCGGCTCTATACGATTGTCGGTGGAGTCACGTATTACAACGACTACACCTACACCGCGATGTCTGCGACGTTGGCGCAGATGATCTATCCGGCTCCAGGTTCAACGATTACGACCAGCAAAGTATGGTTTGATTGGACTCCCGGCACTGGGGTCACGCAATACGATCTCCACCTGAGCGCCGTGGCGCCTGGAGGCTATGACCTCGACGCATCGGGTCCTATAACTCGCACTTATAAGACCGTTTTCTCGATTCCGCTGAGCGGAGAGACGATTTATGCGCGTCTCTATTCGATTATCGATGGCGAGGTGAAATACATCGACTACACCTACAAGGCGAAGTAACGCGACCGGTGCTGCAGTTGTAAATTGCAGATTGTGGAGAGAGCAGGGCGCTTGGCCAAAAAAAATGAGATGGGCTTCACAGGCTGCGGAAAAACTCATTGAGGAGCCGAATTCTTAAGGCTTTGTAACAGGGCACGACTTTAGTCGTGCCGATAAAGCCAATAGAATGAGCTGGGCTTTAGCCCCTGCTAAGGCTCGCTGTGCGATTCTGACCCGTCGCCTGGAGTTTTTCCGCAGCCTGTTTAGCCCCTGCGGGCCCCTTTCCGCAAACCGCCCAACCCATCTCCAGAACAGATCGTAGCCATCCGTATCTTTCGTGGCGTCGATTGCCAGTTCCGCGTATCAATTGAAGTAGACAGCAAGTTCCGGGAAGACTTCCCCCCGGATTTCCCGCGACAATCGACACATGGATGCCGGAACTCGCCGGTCTGTTGTTCAGGAGCCCAATCGAATGAAGCTGCGCGACATGTTGGAAATGTTTCTGCTCTCAGCCGTCTGGGGTGCGTCGTTCATCCTCATCAAGCTCGCCGGCGACGATCTGCCGCCGGTCTGGGTCGCGCTCGGGCGCCTCACCTTTGGCGCCATGCTGCTGTGGACCGTCCTCAAGCTCGGCCGCCACAAAATGCCACCGCTTCGCCTCGTCGGCCCGCTGCTGGTTGTCGCGCTCCTCAACAATGCCCTCCCCTTTTGTTTCTTCGCATGGGGAGAACGGACCGTCCCCTCCAGCATAGCGGCCATCCTAAATGCCACCACGCCCATCTGGGCGCTTTTGTTAGGCCTCGCCACTGGCAGCGCCCGCGCAACGAGGCTCACCGCTGCCGGTGTCGCGCTGGGTTTCCTTGGCGTGCTGGCAGTGGTCTACGGCCACTCTGCGGGAATTCAGACGGGAACCGGCTCCGGCGGATTTCTTTTTGGAGTCATCCTCATCGCCATCGCCAGTTTCAGCTATGGCGCGGGCGCGGTTGCCGCCAAGCGTTGGCTGCAAGGCGTGGAGCCGGTTGTCATTGCCACCTTCCAGTTATCTTTGGCGGCGCTCACGTTGCTGCCCATCGCGCTCATCGGACCGCATCCGGTCGCCCTCCACTGGAAATCCGTCGCTGCGGTCACCGTCCTCGGAGTTCTGGGCAGCGGCCTCGCTTATCTCCTCTTCTTCCGCCTGCTGGCCACTATCTCGCCCACGCGCACCGTGGCTGTCACCTACGTGCTGCCCATCTGGGGCCTGTTTTGGGGCTTCATCGCGGGCGAAGAGATTCGCTGGACCGCCCTGGACGGCGTCGCCGTAGTCCTCGCCGGACTGGTCCTTCTGAATCTGCGTTCCAAGCCCGAGAAAGCCGCCACGGTAGCAACTCCCACACCCCGACCCTGCCCCGCCGAACAAAACTGAAGACAAGCCCGGCTAAATCGAGCAAGGCCCACGTTCTTAAGGAACGCGGGCCTTGCTCCTGCAAACTTCAGCTTTCCTCAGGCCTACAACCCCGGTATCGTGGGTTCCTTCGCCTTCTCCGTCATCCGGATCAGCTTGGCCTTTTTGTAGGTGTCCATGACCCCGCTCAGGAAGACGCTGAACGCCTCCTGCCTGCGCTGATCCAGCAACTGCTCACGGGTCTGGCCGAAACTGCTGGCGATCTCAGCCGCCGACGGCTCCTGCTTGTCCACGATCTTCGCTACCACTGCCGTCCTGCCGGCGTGGATGGGCTCACTCAAGTCGCCCACATTCAGGTCGAACAGCTGCGGAGCGACCTGCCCAAGCTGCCCCAGGTCGGGCACTTGCCCCGATTCACCCACAAGATCGCTGGTCTTCACCGTTGCGCCCAGTTCCTTTGCCGCCTTCGCCAGATCGTTCTCAGCCTTGGCCTTCGCCACAAGCTCGCCGATCTTCTGGCTCAGCAGCGCGGGTGTTTTGTCATTCTGGTAGTCCTCCAGAACGTGGCTCTTCCAGTCCGCGAAGTTAGGTGCATGAGCCGGGGTCACCCCGGTCACCTGGAAAATTGCATAACCTTCGCCTGTGGGTGCAAACTGCGGCGCATCGCCCTGTTTTGCCTGGAACGCCTTGGACAGCAACTGCGCGCTGTCGGGCAGCGACGAGATAATTCCCCGCTGTGTAACGGGCGGCGTATTCACCAGCTCCATGTGGTGGGCCGCTGCTGTCTTCGCCAGTCCGTTTTTGATCGCCTCTGAGGTCAACGCCTGCGCGTAGTCCTGGTCGGCCTTCGCTTCCTTCTGCCGAATCAGCGTGGCCTGGATCGTAGGCAGCACCTCGCTCAACTGCTGGGGGTGCGCCTTCTGCCGCTCTTCTACCTGCACGATGTGATAACCAAACTGAGATTTCACAATCGCAATGTCGCCGATTTTCTGCGTGAAGATCGCGTGGTCGAACTCCGGCACCATGCGTTTCGGTTGGGCAAAGCCAAGTTCGCCTCCCGCATCCTTGCTCCCTGGGTCGTCGGAGTTCTTCTTCGCCAGGTCCGTCCAGCTTCCGCCAGCCTGAAGCTCCTTCAGAATTCCCTCCGCCTTCGCTTTCGCCGCCGCCTCCGTCTTCGCGTCCGCGCCCGCGTCCACCTTGATCAGGATGTGACGCGAACGAGCCTGCTCCGGAACCGTGTACTCGGCCTGATGATCGGTAAAGTACTTCTGAATCTCCTGCTGGCTCGGCTGTGGCACACCGCCGGGCAGCTCGTTGGGAGTAAAAGCAAAATAGGTGATCTTCCGCTCTTCAGGAACCGCTGAGGCATAGCGTGCGGCGTTCTTTTTGAAATACGCCTCCAGATCCGCGTCCGTGGGATTGATCGACTTGCGTACGTCGTCCGACGAAATCACCGCGTAGTCGAACTTGATCTTGAGATTCCCCTTGCGATAGGTGTCTCGCACTTCCTGGTCGCCCACGGTAACCCCGGCCGTAATCAGCGACTCGAGCCGCCGGATGGCAATGCTGTGCTTGACGTCATCCTCAAAATCCTTCACCGACAAGTTGAATCGCGTGGCAATCAGGTTGGCGTACGCATCCTCGCCGATGAACTTGCCGTCGGGAAACAAAACCTGCCCGGGCTGACCAGTGTGCAGATACTGGCGCACATCCTCGTCCGTCGCATAAATCCCGAGTTTCTCCGCCTCTGCCAGCAGGACCTGTTCCTGTACCAGTTGCTGCCCGACCTGCGGCTCCATCATTTTAACGATGGCCGGATTGTCGGCGTATTGCGGGTTGCGTTGCATCAGTTGCTGGCGGGTCATCATCTCCACCCGCTGCTGGCTCACCGGATGCCCCGCGCCGAAATACATGCTGTACCAGTGGGGGTAAACCACCGCATAGCTGCCGGTGGTCGAGGCGCCCAGCCCGGTTAGGCCGGGTATCAGGTAGACCACCATGCCCACTGAAACCACGCCGATGATCACTACGAAGATCGCCTTGGTAATGCGATTGTCTGTTTGCAGGAAACGAATCATGGATGGACTTGAACCTTCTGCTCTCTACGCGCGGTCGCTGTGGGCTCCGCCGGGCCAGAACTTGCTATGCCTGGGGGGACGGGCATCCACCGCGGATGCGCAATTCTCGCGCGGCTATCCAACGGGCGCGATTCAATGCCATTATAGACGACCCCAGCCACACCCGGCCGCGTCCACATAACGTCAAAACAAAACGGGCATCCCAATCTTCCGGGATGCCCGCCGCTTTTCTAGTCCCTAAGTCCCTAGTCCCTGTTTTTCGTTACCGCCAGTAATACGCCCCGCCCACCACATAGTACGGACGATAGTAGACCGGCGGATACCCATAGTACGGATACCCTGCCACATAGGGCGAACCATAGGGGTAATAGCCGCGCCGGTAAAGATTCGGCCCGCCGGGATAAAGTCCCTGCGCCAGCCGTGCAGCTTCCTGCGCGCTCACCGGATTCACCGTCAACGGCGTCTTCAGGTGGAAGGTGACCAGCGCTTCAGCCGGAATCCACACGTTCGGTCCCGAAGAAGCAGCGGAAGCACCCACACCGGCCGCCGCGCCCGCGCCCGCGCCAATCGCTGCGCCCTCACCGCGGCCCAGTGCGCCGCCAATGATCGCGCCCACAATCGCGCCGCCGAGCCCGTTACCCACCGTCTGACCAGCCTTATTCGGCCCCTTCACCTTGAAGGCGTCCGTATCCATCGGATAGCTCTGTCCGCCCAAATCCAGCGACGTCAGCTTCAGCACCAGTTCCGAGCTCCCGCCCAGTTCGCCCGCGTGCTCCTTCTTCACTTCAGACACAACGCCATGCACCGTCGCTCCGCGCGGAATAGCCAGCACGCCGCCGAACGTTACATCCTGAATTACCGTGAACTGAACCGGCTCGCCGTCCTTGGCGCGCTTGCTGCCCACCGCCTCGCTGGTCCGCAGCTGCAGCAGCGTTCCCTGCGGAATCGTCACCGGTCCCTTGGGCGCTTCATAGGCCTGCGCCGGAGGCGGAGCTGGCGCATACTGAGGCCGCGGGGGCGGAGCGGGATAAGGATACGGGGCCTGCGCCGGAGGCGGAGCTGGCGCATACTGAGGCCGCGGGGGCGGAGCGGGATAAGGATACGGGGCCTGCGCCGGAGGCTGGTACGGAGGCTGAGCCTGTCCCTGATCCGGAGCCGGCATCGGCTCCTCCGAAGCAGCTGGCGGCGGAGGCGGAGGCGGCGCCTGTGCGTCGTCCTGCTGGTTCTCTGCCATCTGCGCATTCGGGTCCGCCGCCGCATCCTGCGGATTGCCGATCTTCAGGTTGTTATTCACCTTGGTCACGCCCGTCACATGCCCGGCAATCGACTCCGCCAGTTCGCTGGAAGCAGCCGATGAAACCGTGCCGGACAGCGTAACCTCGCCCTGAATCGTTGCGGCCGTGATCAGGTCGTTCTTCAGCGCCTTGGATCCGTCCAGGGCATGCACCACGTCCATTTCAATCTGTCCGTCCGTGCGTTGGCCGGGTGCCGCGTCCTGGCCCAGCGCGAGCGCGCCGGTCACGACAAGAAGCCCAACCAGGCCAAACCACGCTCGTGCCTGCGGGAAATGTTTCTTGAAGAATGGCCGATCCATTGTTGTAGGTCTCCTCTGCCTGAAACGTCCTCCAACCGGCTGTTTTGATGCTGCGCCGATTGAAAAGATACTTGAATTCGTGCTTCCGTCTCGAACTGCCAACTCAAACAGTTAGACGAGGTTCGCCGGAAGCAGTCATCTCTGTGAACCCGGTCGCACAGAAAAAGTTCCGCGCAAACGTCGGCGAATCAGAGTGGCCACGCAGGCTTGCGGAAAAACTCATCGGAAGAACTGGGTGCCCCTGGTCCCTCGCACTTGGGGACCAGGGAGGGCAAAAAGCTCAATCTCGCTCGCACCCGTCGGCACAAACCCCGGTGCGAGCCTCCCGCGAGCGTTTGGCCCCACCGCAGGAGGCTTGCGGGAAACTCATCGGAAGGGTCAAGAAGCGTCAGGGCTCGACTTCAGTCGTGCCGTAAGTCGCACAAAATAAACGTTGGGCAGGTAGGGGTGGTTTTAACCCACCCATTTATCCCCTGCGGCCTGTCCTTTGCCGGCATGAATGCCGGGTGCCCCTGGTCCCTCGCACTTGGGGACCAGGGAGAGCAACAAGCTCGATCCCGTTCGGGTGCCTCGGCAATAAACCCTGTGCGAGCCTCCCGCGAGCGCCCGCCCCACCGCAGGTGGTTACCCCAGCGCCTTCTCGATCGCCGCCGACAGCGTCCTCAGGCCCGCCGCCACATCGGCGCCCAGGTGCACCCGAACCGCCCGCCGCCCGCGCGCCTGAAGCACCGCAAGGTCTCCCGCGGCCTGGGCCGCGATCACCACCCCAAAGCTGTACTTCTGCCCCGGAATCTCCAAATCGACAGCATGGTCCGCGGTGATCTGCAAGAAAACTCCGGTGTTCGGTCCGCCCTTGTAATCCTGCCCGGTCGAGTGCAGAAACCGCGGCCCGAAGCCCAGGCAGGTCGCCACGCGCTTCGTGTCGCGCACCTTGTGGCGGAAGCCCTGTATCACGTCCTCATGCTCGGCGAACATGGGCAGAAACGCCAGCATCGCAAAGTAGTCGCCCGGCTGAATCTGGTTCAGATGGACCCGCAGAAAGCCGGCCAGCGTACCATCCTCCGCCTGCGTCTTGAGCGTCGTGGCCGCGTAGGCTTCGCTGGCGTAGAGCTTGATGCCGCCTTCCTCAAGCACCGGCGTGTGTTCCTCCAGCTTTCCCGTTTGCTCGTAGGCTGAAGTCAGCGCCCGCGTTTCAATCTTGGCCGACTCCACATCCGGCTGGTTGAACGGGTTGATGCCCATCACCGAGCCCGCAACCGCCGTCGCAACCTCCCAACTGAAGAACTGCCCGAAAATCTCGTAAAGGTCCGAAATCTCAATATGAACCACCGGATGCCCGGCCGCCCCCAGCGCCGCCACTTTCCCATCCAACTCCCAGTCTGCGGTGCCCGACAGCCGCACGTAAGCAAACACCCGGTCGTTCCCGTATACTTCCGGCCCGCCAATGGCCTCGCGGTCCACCGGCGTTATACCCTTGCCCAGCTTGCCGGTCGATTCGGCAATCAGTTGTTCAAGCCACGCGCCCAGGTCGTAAATCTCAGGAGAAGTGAAAACCGTCAGCTTGTTGCGTCCCGCATTGTGGGCGGTACCCAACAGCAGACCCAACTCCACCGCGGAATTCTCGCTCACCGGCTGTTTGGCCGCCGCCACTCCCTTTGCCGCCTCAGCCAGCAGCTTCGCGGTATTCAGGCCGGCCACCGTGGCCGCCACCACCCCAAAATCCGAGAGTGCCGAATAGCGTCCGCCGATTTCGGGATCGCCATAAAAAATGTGCCGGAACCCATCGGCCTTCGCCACCTGCTCCATCTTCGACCCCGGGTCGGTGATGGCCAGAAAACGGTTGCCGGCCTCCTTCGCGCCCACGGCCTTCTTCATTTCCTCAAAGAAGTACTGCTTCAGGATGTTCGGTTCCAGCGTCGAACCCGATTTGCTGGCTACCACCACCAGCGTCTCGGCCAGGTCCACCTTCTCGCGTGCCGCCTTCACCTGCGCCGGATCGGTGGAGTCCACAATGTGCAGAACGGGAAAACCAGGCTGCGGTCCAAAGGTCACAGAAAGCACCTCGGGGCACAGGCTCGAGCCGCCCATGCCCAGCAGCAGAACGGTCTTGAACCCAGCGCTCTTCACGTCCTCGGCCAGGGCACTGAACGACGCCAGGTCTGCCTGTTCCCGCTCCACGATGTCGATCCAGCCCTGCCACTTCTCTTCGCCATCGTTCGTCCACAGGCTGGGGTCCTTCTTCCAGAACCGTTCAACCTTGCTGTTGGATTGCCAGTCGGCGGCCGCCAGATTCACGGCGTCACGAAGTTCCGCGGGGAGTTCGAATCGTATGCTCATATCGCCTTAGATTCTGCCTGAAGAGGGTTGGTTTCGGGAACAGGCTCTGTCACAAATTAATGGAGGCTTTTGAAAAAAGTATGTGAAAGACGCATGAATTCCACCAGCCTGACCGCCCCGCTGCCCCATCGGCGCTCACTCCGCTATACATCCGGCAAACGGCGAAGTCCCGGTCCAGACCCTATTTCGATGCCACCCCGGCCAGCACTTGTTCTTCAATCCAGGCCATCGTCTTTTCCATTCCTTCCCGCAATGAGATGGAAGGCTCCCAACCAAGCAACTGCTTGATCAGCGTGTTGTCGCTGTTGCGACCGTTCACGCCCCTCGGGGCCGACAGGTTGTACCTGCGCTTCAGCTTTACTCCCGCAATCTCTTCAGCGATATCCACCAGTTGGTTGATGGTCACCAACTCGTTGGAACCCAGGTTGATAGGGTCTACAATCTCGTTCTCGAAGATGTCCACAACGCCCTTGGTACA
This sequence comes from Occallatibacter sp., assembly GCA_049510095.1. Classification (GTDB taxonomy): domain Bacteria; phylum Acidobacteriota; class Terriglobia; order Terriglobales; family Acidobacteriaceae; genus Telmatobacter. The sequence continues at coordinate 31,045 of JBEKZG010000001.1, read as the reverse complement.
GTCGTCGATGAACATGAAACTGCGCGTCTGGCGTCCGTCGCCCCAGATCTCAATCTCGCGCTGTCCGGAGAGCTTTGCCTCCAGCACCTTCCGGCTGATCGCGGCAGGCGCCTTTTCGCGTCCCCCGGTCCAGGTGCCCATCGGACCATACACATTATGAAAGCGCGCAATTCGCATTTCCAGGCCAAAATCTTCACTGAAATGGCGGCACATTCGCTCGCTGAAAAGCTTCTCCCAGCCATAACCGTCTTCCGGCATCGCCGGGTAGGCGTCTTCTTCCTTCAGCGCAATCACTTCCGGGAATTTCTGCTTCTCCGCGTTGTAAACACAGGCTGAAGATGAGTAGAAATATCGCTTCACTCCCGCGTCGCGCGCGGCAATCAGCATGTGCGTATTGATCAACACGCTCAACATGCACAGGGCTTTGTTGTTTTCAATAAAGCCCATCCCGCCCATATCCGCCGCAAGCTGGAAGACCCCATCCATCCCCTCCGCAGCTTCCTGGCAGCACTCGCGCAGTTGCAGGTCAAGCACCTGATTATCGGCAAACGGGTTCTTCTGGTGCCATTCGGCGAATGGCTTCGCATCCACTGCGCGGACGGTGGCCGCACCCTCGGTAAACAGTTTGTTTACCAGATGTCCGCCGAGAAACCCGCCTGCCCCGCATACCAGAACGTGTGAACCACGAATAGGCATCTATCGTACTTTTCCTCGAATGTTGGAGTGTTCGATCTCGAATCGTTGAAGTGTATGCACTCAATTAAACCACTCTAATAAACAGAAGAGTGCCGGCGGCGGGAAAACCAAGGTCAAAACTGCAATGAGACACATACTTCAGTGGGGCCAGCTTCCCGTTCAACCGCGTGGACACACTATTTCATATTTGACAAGGATTGTGGAACCCCCATGTCCGGAAATGCTTAACCTTAGTTTCACATTGGGTGTGACTTATGGAGTAGGAAAACCACGGAATTATCCCTCAACATAGCAGCCGGATGGTCTCAATTCGGTTCGACCCCAGACAGAAGATCCCCGATTAGCCTCATTTGCCGGGCCATTCCGCAAATCACCCTCGGGACTTCCCTGGCCAGTTCGTCCCAAGCCGGGTGCCCCTTGTCCCTCGTCCGCCGCGGCGGAGGGACCGGGAAAAGCAACAAGCTCAATCCCGTTCGGATGCATCCTCAATGAAGTCAGTGCGAGCCTCCAGCGAGCGTCTGCCCCACCGCAGGTGGCCCAGGCCAGTTCGGTGTAATCCCGATCAGGTCCAGCCCTCCCATATCCTCCACGACGAACGCAGGCGATTTGGCCGGCACAGCCACAATCCCGCCCGCAGCCAGATCCACCTCCTCAAATCCCGGCCCGGCGATCCTGGCCGCCCCCGCAGCGGCAAAAAGGTAAGCCAGCCCCTGCTGCGGCCTTTCTGCCCCAGCAATGCTTTCGCTTCCCCGGCTCCCAACCACCGGAATCCGCTCCACGCGGAAGTACTCTTCATCCACCAGAACCGTACGGTCCGCCATCTCCCTGGGCGCGATCACCCCTGCGCGGGTCGCAAGCCGTGTCGCCTCAAGCGACTTCTCGATGTGCAGTTCGCGCCCTCGTCCGTAGTCGTACATCCGATACGTCAGGTCGCAGTTCTGCTGCGTCTCCAGCAAAATCGATCCCGGCCAGATGGCGTGCACCGTCCCAGCATCCACAAAAATCATCTCGTGCCGGGCAACATCCAGAATATTCAGGCTCTGCTCCAGCGTACCCGTACGAATCTCTTCCTCGATCTGTTCCAGTGTCACGCCCGGCTTCAGCCCGCAAGCCACCTTGGCCCCGGGCTCCGCCGCCAGAGCATACCAGCATTCCGTTTTACCGCGGGGCTCTCCGTACTTCTGTGCCAGTTTATCGTCAGGGTGCACCTGCACGCTGAGTTTTTCCCTGGCAAAAATCACCTTGATCAGCAGCGGTGAGCCCGATCCATCGCTCGGAACATCCGGGCCCAGCAGCCTGTCAGCTTCCTGGGCAAACAAGCCGCCCAGTGTCTGCCCGGCATGCGCACCGCTCGCCACCAGGCACTCGTCTCCGGTCAGCCAGACTTCCCCCAGGGGCTCCCCTTGTGCAGTCTTGTCATACCAGGGACGAAGATCGTCAAAGCCCCACACCCGGCCCACAAATCTGGGCTCGATCCGGAAAGGAGCCAGTTCAGAACTTCCAGAATCCCCAGACAATCCCATAGCCTTTGTCCCTATTCTCTCGCGATTCAGCAATCTAACTCTACCAGAATGAAAACTCCCCCAAATCGATCACCACTGCTCGTGTCCAGGGCCCACGGTCCACGGCTCTTGTTCACTTCTTCACTTGTTCACTTCTTCACTCAATCGCTGTTCACTGCGCGCTCTCCACCACTTTCCCCCTGCTGTTTGCCCAGCGCCACGCATACCGGATACCCTAGACATGGAAATCAGGGAGACAAAAAGGATCGCATGTCAAAACCAGTTTCCATCTGTGTGATTGGGTCTGGATACGTGGGACTCGTTGCCGCCGTGTGCTTTGCCGAAATGGGTCACCGCATCCTCTGCGTCGACAACGACGAGGCCAAGGTCAAGCTCCTTCGCCAGGGTGGCGTCCCTATCTATGAAGACCACCTGCCCGAGATGCTGACTCGCCATCGCGGCCACTCCATCGAGTTCTCATCCGATCTGGGTGCTGCCGTCGAGCAATCCGAGGCCGTCTTCATCGCCGTCGGTACTCCCCAGGGCGATACCGGCGCTGCCGACCTTTCCTATGTCGAAGCCGTCGTCTCCCAAATCGCACGCTCCATCAACAATTACAAGGTCATCGTCGAAAAAAGCACCGTCCCGGTCTATACCAATGAGCAGATCAGCCGTGTCCTCCTTCGCCACGGTGTCGATGCCCACAACTTCGACGTCGTCTCCAACCCCGAGTTCCTCCGTGAAGGCACCGCCATCTCGGACTTTCTCCATCCCGACCGGATTGTCGTGGGCGCAGGCAATGACCGTGCCGCCGAGGTGCTTCGCCGCATCTACGAGCCGCTCACCTCCGGCAGCTATTACTCCCGGCCCGATGCCTTGCCGGGATCGTGCAATGCGCAAAATCCGGCTAAACTCCTGGTCACATCGGCGCAAAGCTCTGAAATCATCAAGCACGCCTCCAACGCCTTCCTGGCTCTCAAAATCTCCTTCATCAACGCCGTCGCCAACCTCGCCGAAACCGTGAACGCCGACATTGAAGACATTGCCGAGGGCATGGGACTCGACAGCCGCATCGGCCCCAAATTCCTGCGCGCCGGCCTGGGCTACGGTGGTTCCTGCTTCCCCAAGGATGTCGCCGCTTTTCATTGGGTCGCGCAGCAGCATGGCGTCGACTTCCAATTGCTTCAGGAAGTCCGCAAAATCAACGAGACCCAGAAAGACATCTTCTACAGGAAAGTGCTCTCCGTGCTCTGGACCCTCCGTGGCAAGCGCCTCGCCGCCTTCGGCCTCGCCTTCAAGGGCAATACCGACGATATTCGCGATTCTCCCGCCCTCGACATCATCCGCAGGCTCCTCGACGCAGGCGCCTCCATCACCGCCTACGACCCGGCAGCCATGGAGCGCGCCAAGGCCGTACTCCCGCCTTCCCAGAAAATGAGTTACGCGTCCGACATGTATGAAGCCGCAAAGGATGCCGACGCCGTCCTGATTCTCACCGATTGGAAAGAGTTTGCCGCCGTCGACCTCGTCCGGCTCAACCAGGCCGTTCGCTTCCCGATTGTGATCGACGGACGCAATCTCTTCACTCCCCAGCACATGCTCGATCACGGATTTACCTATGTGAGCGTGGGCAGGCCCGCCAGTAACCAGGCGCAACAAGCCAAGCCGCGCAGCATGGTATTGTAGAGATAAGTCCACGCCTAATATCACAGTTGCCGATTGCGATTTATGTAACAGCTGTTGATAGCGATTTATGTCACAGTCGATAGCAGTTCCGGAGGGAGCAGGGGGTTTCAACCCCCTGAAAACAGGCCCAAAATAGCGAGGCCTTCAGGCCCGGATCGGGAACTGGTTGTTGATGGAAATGTTGGTGAGCCAACCTGTCCGACGCCCCAGGTTGGGGATGAAGAGCTTTTGACCATGCGCATACTTGTTACCGGCGCTGCCGGGTTCCTCGGCTCTCACCTCACCGACCGGCTCCTGGACGAAGGCCATTCCGTCATAGGAGTGGACAATCTTTCCACCGGCACCCTCGAAAACCTGGCCCACCTCGCCCACCAATCGCGCTTCTCCTTCCTTGAATGGGACATCTGCGAGCCCTTCGCCGATGTGCTGGATTCCGGACCAATCGATTACGTCTTCAACCTGGCTTCTCCAGCCAGCCCGCCGGAGTATCTTCGCCTCGCCATCGAAACTCTCCGCGTCGGCTCTGTCGGAACTGAAAACACCCTCAGAATCGCGGAAAAACATGGCGCGGGCTATCTGCACGCCTCCACCTCGGAGTGCTACGGCGACCCGCTTGAGCATCCCCAGTCGGAAGATTACTGGGGCAACGTCAACCCCGTCGGCCCCCGCTCTGTCTATGACGAGGCCAAGCGGTTCTCCGAGTCGCTCGTCATGGCCTTTCACCAGCACCGCGGCGTCAACACGCACCTGGTCCGCATCTTCAACACCTACGGCCCGCGCCTGCACCCCAGCGATGGCCGCGTCATCTCCAACTTCATGATGCAGGCCCTGCGCGGCGAGCCGCTGACCATCTACGGAAGCGGCACCCAGACACGCAGCTTCTGCTACGTCGACGACCTTATCGAGGGCATCATGCGCCTCTCCCGCTCCAGCGAGCACTTTCCCGTGAACATTGGCAACCCGGTCGAATTCACCATCCTGGAATGCGCCCAGGCAGTGCTCGAGGTCACCGGCTCAAACAGTGAGCTGCGCTCCGAGCCTCTGCCGCAGGACGACCCCACCCGCCGCTGCCCCGACATCGCCAAGGCCCGCCATCTGCTGGGCTGGGAGCCCCGTATCACCCTCCGCGAAGGGCTGGTCAAGTCGCTAGACTTCTTCAAAAGCAAGCTAGCCGTAAACGCCTGAATGGCGTGAAGCTCCGTGCTCTGTTCTCGCGCCTTTTTTCTGGCACAAGGGCGGGAAAGCACAAAACTCAACCCTCATAGTTTTGAAAGGGCAGGATTCTAATCGTGCCGCAAACGCCCTGGAAAATGCACCGGCTTTAGCCGCCGAGGGACATCATTCCGGAACGACGCTATCGCAACAACCGGCGACCAGACTCCCGCATTCCCTCCTGACCACTTCGCATTACTCTTGCCCGGTCGCCTTCCCCTGTGTACAGTTCTAGGCAAGCTCCCCGGCCCAATCTTCAACAAGTTCCGGCCTAGGATGCCTCCGGACTAGCGGAGCCCCGAAACGGAGCCCAAGAAACGAAGAAGGTCCAAATGCGCAGGCTCGTTCTCCTCGGTTTGCTGGCAGTCGCGGTCCTTCCCGCATGCGCCATGAAGCGCGTCACCGTGGCCCAGCTTGAGCAGATTCTGACCAATGCCAGCGCCGCCCACCGCTCCGACGAGGCCATCGTGCGCATCTTCGGCGACCTCGAACTCACTGAGCAGCTCACCAACACCGCGCGCAGCCAGATGGACGAAAAACTGCACCTGGGTCCCAAAACCACTCTTGCCTTGCAGTTGCTCGCCGACCAATCCGCTTTCCTCGATCCACCAAAGACCTCTCACCAAACCGCCGCGCCGCCCGACCCCGCCACGCAGCAGCACATCATCAACACCGCCCGCGTCTATGCCGCCAAAACCCTGGCCTCCCTGCCCGATCTACTCGCCACCCGCACCACGTTTCACTTCGATAACAGCGAGCAGATTCTGGCCGTCAATGAGTGGCCCGTCCGCGCCGGCCTCCATCTCGTCGGCAATTCCACCCGCGAAATCACCTTGCGCAGCAGTCAGGAATCTAACCAGCAGGCGCAGAAAGCCAATACCGCTCCCAGCCCCGCTCCCAGCGCCCTGCCCAATGCCGCGCCCGCGGCCTATCACGCGCCGCCGCCCACACAAAGACTCCAGCCCGAACCGGGCCTCCAGCTCTCCGGCGAATTCGGCGCGCCCTTGCCCTTGATCCTCATCGACATCGATAAAGGGAAAGTCAGCTTCAGCCACTGGGAAGAAACCTCCGCCGGACAACTCGCCGTCTTCCGCTACACCGTGCCCAAATCCGCCTCGCATTACCCCGTCGATTACTGCTGCATCGCCGACACCACGGGCGCAACCGGGGCGCGGAGCCGGCGCGGAGGAGGAGGAGCCCCGCCACCTCCCAACATCCAGGACGATCCCGCCAACCACTTCCACAAAATGCCGGCCTACCACGGTGCCCTGGTTATCGATCCCGCCTCCGGCGCCATCCTGCGCATCACCATCCAGGCGGAACTGGACATCGACGGCCCCGTCACCCGAGCCGACATCCTCGTCGATTACGGACCGGTCCTCATCGGCGACCGCAAATTCATCTGTCCGCTGCGCAGCCTCGCCCTCACCCAGGGCCTCGCCGGAACCAACGCTACCCTCGGCATCCCGCCCGACATGCAAATCAACGAGGCCAGCTTTACCAACTACCACCGCCTCGGCTCCTCCATCCGCATCATCCCCGAATCCAGCGAAGTCGCCCCACCAGCCCCGCAGGTCCAAAGCCCGGCGCCCGCACCCTCAACACCTCCCGCACCGAACTAAACGTCAGGCGGGCGGCGGGTGGTCCCTCGTCCGCCGCGGCGGAGGGACCAGGGAGAGCAACAATCCCGGTGCGAGCCTCCCGCGAGCGTCTGCCCCACCGGCAGGTGGCCCCTCGTCACTGGCCCGCCCCAGCCAATTGATAGTCCTTGTACCCGATCATGAACAGCGTGCGCCGAGTCGAAAACTTGCCGGCGGTGTCCGCCCCCGTCGGGACCACCATGGTGTCGATGATGGTCCTCATCGGCAACACCATTGCCATCTCGCCAACCATCATTGGGCCATAGTCGATCCGCGTGTCTTCCTGAAGAATTACATCGGATGGTTTGAATTCCCCCTGCACCACCAGCCTAACAATGACCCCTGTCCCGGAATCCACAAAGATTTGGCCGTGATAGGGCGGCGTCTCCTTGTAGGGAGACCAACTTGTGTTCATCTGCATCGTGCCGCGCCCCGCGCTTCCAATGCCCTCGTTGCCTCGATTGCCTGTCAGCCCGGCCTGATCCGTATCCGGGAAGCAGCAATAGTTCACCGTGTAATGAGATTTCTTCTTTCCACTGCGAAAGAAAACACCGCGGCTTGCCGTCCGTTCACCGTCTCCCAGCGCAGCCAGTTGACATTGCCGGCCGCTTGCGCCTCCTGCAGAACAGCGCCCAAAACAGGCCCGGATCCAATCCGGATGATCTGGCTGTTCGCGCCCCACCGCGTCGGGTCTTTCGTCTTGGAACCCATCTCCGCGCCGTTCTGGCTTTCCACATTGGCCTCGGTCGAGCCAACGTAGTAAATAACCTGGCCGCCTAGTCGCGGATCTAACCACACCTTATCGGGAATCTTGCTCGGGTCGGCTAAGTCCGGCGGCTTCATGTTGTCCTGAAAACGCGCCGTGGTCTTCGTTACCGTCAAATGCGGCAGTTGCGCGTAGGTCTTCAGTGCGTAGTCCACTGCCTTGTTCAGAAGAGCCTTCTGCGTGTCTGCATCGGGCACAGGTACAGAAGGCAGATCGGCGGTTGGCGGCGCGAGCACCGCGCTGCGTCCTTCCAATACGTAGATCTGCTGCGTCGAAAGCGGGCCGGGAATCGAACTCGCCAGCCCGTCGATTGTGCTCCTCGTCAGTTCTTCCGACAGCTCAACCAGCATCAGCTCTTTGGCCACCTCCGCATCCGTCTTCCTGGCCTGTTGCAACCCGTACAGCAGCTCCTGCAATTGCGCTACGGTGATTTTCTTAACGGCCCACGCGGGCGACGCCATGAGAAAAAGTGCAAGAATCCATCCCAACCGCTTCATCGAATAAATCCTCCAAAGTTTCTGAGCGGATCGAATGTACAGATTCCCGCCTGGGAACTGCTGTGACAAGTAGCGGCCCGAGCGGAACGATGCGGCCATCTGTAATCTGTCATCTGTAATTTGTCATCTGTAACTCGGCGCGGGCAGCTCATCTCGATCCCGAGACCCGAGAATCACACCCTACTGTCTATCAGCCCCGAAAACCGAAACTGGAATGGTCACCGACCCCATGCGCCCCGAGTTCTCGTCCACCACAAGAACCCGCACCGAACCCACATTCCCCTTCAACTGAACCAACTGTTCGTACGGTATGCCCGCAGACAGCACTTGCTGGTAAGTCGAGGACTTCAGCCGCAATCCCATCGTCCGTCCCTCCACCTGCGCATGAAGCCCCGCATCGTCGCGTTGGACGAAGAAAACATCCAGCTTGTCCATCCACCGCTCCGACTGCTGTTCCAGCTCCAGCCCGCCCGCCCCGATGTTGATCCTGATATTGCTGCCGCCATCCATCGAAATCACCTTCGCGGCGATAGTTAACTCATTCGCATCCACCGGCTGCCATACCGCCTGCTCAAAGCGCTCCTTCATCGTGGCCGGCTCTTTTGTATACAGATAACCAGTCCGGTAGTGCAGAGTCAGCCCATGCTGTTTGCCGCTGAGTTTCACCGTGATGACGTGGTACTGCCCATCCGCCGGCTGATCCGGAGAAAAGCTCAATCGATAAGTGGCATGTCCGTCCTCCACAATCTCCTCGAGCTCACCTGCCAGATCGCCCGCGCGCCGGATCGCGCGTCCCCCGGTTGCCTCTGCCACTTCGCGCACTGGCCACTGAATCGGGTGGATATCTTGAAGCATCGCGGCCTTGGTGCGGCCTGCTGTACGGTCAATTGGAACAACCCCGATCATCGGGTTTGTCGGGTCCAATTGCACGTTTCGGTGCTGGGTGTCTGAGGTTATCGCCGATGTCTCCAATTGCGATACATCGAAGGGATAAACGGCCACGTGCGCTTCATTCATGGCCTCCTGCGCGCGAAGGGCATAGCTGTCCAGGGTTCCGGTGGTCCGGTCAATGCCCACTTCCTGATCGCGGAAATCGGCAAGCACGTTGTCGCTCGACACCCAGACCAGGTTCTTGTGGCCGGGATCAGCAGCCAGGCGGCGCGCCACGCCAACCAGAATAATCAGCGACGCGCGCGCTGGATTACTCCCCATGGTCAGCAACTGCGGATCGATTGGGGAAATCCCATCCATCGAATTCACTTGATTGCCATTCACTGAGTTGAGGTCCGATCCGTTGCGCACCTGGTTGAAATGCTGCCGGTTGCGTGTCTCCTCGTTCTGAGCCTCCGCGACGGACTGCACCGTAGGCATCCACTTGCGCAACCGCGCGCTCACAGCGGCGTGATCCGTAGTGACCTCCGTCAGCACGCGAAAACCGAGGCTGCTCATGGTGTAGAGACCAATTCGCTCATCCGGGGGCGCGGCGGCAAGGAATTGAAGCAACTGTGTACGCGCGTTATTCAGGTCGTTCCAGCCAATGTGGCTCTCATCAATCAGCAGAATCGTAGCTCCAGCCTCGCCGCGCGGAGTTGACGATGAACCTGAAGCCGCATCGCCATTCTGGTTTGAAAATGTAAATTCCGCCGAAGCGCCTGCCGCATTACCCGCGGCCGGCGAAACACCTCCCACCGAACTGAAAAACCTGATCTCCTGCCTGCGTCCGTTGTCGTAAACCTCAACATCTTCCGCCTTCAGCCCGCTTACCGGGCGGCCCTTCTTGTCGTCCGCCACCAGGCTCACATCCACCAGCCGCGAAGTCACCTTGAGCGTATAGCCGGACGGCTGGCCCAGAGTAGAAGCAGCGGGCTGAACCGGCTGGGCATTGCCCGGCAAGTCGCCGGCCGTTCCCATGCTGATTTCCGGTTCTGCCGGCAGCGCCGGCGCAGCCCCTGTTTCAGGCGTAGCCCTCCGAGCCGTCTCGACCACCGCCGCCGGCACGCTGTTATTCTCTGCCACCTTAAGCGACTCAGTGCTCGCAGACGCCACAGGTTGCGAACTCGTCGACGCCGCGTTCCCGCCAACCGGAGTTGAGGCAACGGCAGCAGCAGCATCACCGCCCGATTCCCCTTCGTCCCCAGCCACAATACGCGTCTCCGCGCGAAAGCGGTGATATCGCTCAAAAACAGCTTCATTCAGGAATGTCTTTGTTGGCCCCTTGTAACCCTCCGCCGCATGCGTTCCCAACGGAGGCTTTGTCGTGTGCGCCAACAAGATCGAGACGCTGCGCAGTGGGCAAATATAGCTCTGTCCCCCTATATCCACAGCGCCGTATTCCACCATCATACCGCTCTTGAGAACAACTTCATTCGGCTGCATATCCGCTTCCAGCGCGATGCGAAGAATTGCCCCGTTCGCCGGATCGAACGCAATTTCTCCATGGTATGCGGCAATTTCGGCAAACGCGTGCCAATCCCCGCGCTCAGCCGCATCGTAGGCCGCCCCGGTCGATACGCAGCAATACCCCACCGAGTAATGCGACTTCTCCCTCGGCACCGCAAAGTGGAACACCGCTTCAGCGCCATTCGCACCCTCTTCCCAGCGGCTCCATGTAATTTGGCCATTCAGGGAATCTCCCACCACCGTGCTCAGAATCGGCCCAAACAAACCTTCGGAAAACAGCCCGCGCTCCTGCGATTCGCCTCCCTTCGCCTTCGCCGCCTTCTCCAAAACCTCATGGCCGTCACGATAAGTCACCAGGACATTCGACCTGCCTACAACGTGCAATGGCAGATAGACCATGGTGGTCATTCCAACTGAGCCTTGAATATCCTCAAGTAGCCTGTCTTCAAAGCGAGTTGTATCGCGCGTGGCAATAAAATTGGGCAGCTGGTGAAGGGCGGTGTTCACATAACTCACCACCAGCACGAGCATCTGCCGCAGCGCAGCCGCGTCCGGCCGGGGGTCTGAGGGAATCTCCGCTGCCGGAGGAGCGAGGAAGACCGACGAATCGGCCAGCGCAGCCAGCGCTCGCTGGGCGTCTTCACCCGGCAAACCTGCCATCAAGCGCGCCAGTCGCGCAGTGCTCAGCCGCTCGGTCAGTTCCATCCCTGAGAGTTGCAGCGCGACATCCGCATCCGTCCGGTGCGCCGCCTCGCATAAAGCGAGTGTCTGCTCCAGTTGGTCCACCGTGATACTGGCTGCGTGTTGAGCCGCATTGGCGGGAAGAACCAGGACAGCCAAGAACGCCAGCAAGATCGTTCCGCGCACCGCACCGCCTCCGTAATTCTCCGCCCCGAGTATAGATCAGGAGGATCACCCAGGGTGCCCACATCTCAATTCTGAGCCGTGCGAGAAAAACTGTGCCCATCGGTCGCCGCGGCGACCGATAAGTGGGCGTCCATCCGCCTCGTCCCCTCATCGCCTCTCAGACACATCGGATCGAATCAAACGATCCCCTCCCTAAACCCCGCACCTTTTGCTACCCTTTCCGTACCATGCCACGTCATCTTTTTCTGTTCCTAACCGCCGTCGCTATTCTCTCCGCCCCAAGCTCTGCCGCAGCGCAGAAATTCCTTCCCCAGACAATTCAATTCAAGGGTGCCCCGGAGTACTCCGATCAGGAGATGCTCGATGCGGCAGGCCTGAAAAAAGGTACGGCCTTGACTATCGATGAAATGAAAGGCCACTTCCAGCGGCTCATGGACACCGGCGTCTTTGACAACGTCTCCTACAAGTTCGATGGCGTCGACCTCGTCTACACGGTAACACCGGCCGCCCTGATGTACCCCGTCCGCATCGAGAATCTCCCCCTCGCGTCCGGCAAGGAGATCGACGACAAATTGCACGATCGCTTCCCGCTCTATCACGGCAAGGTTCCGCCCGAAGGCGGCCTGCTTGAGAGCGTGCGCGCCGCCCTCGAAGAGATGCTCGCCGCTCAAGGAATCAAGGCCACCGTGTCGGTCACTCCATTTGGACCCATCGGCGCCAAGACCGCCACCGCCCTGAACTTCTCCATCGCCGCGCCCCCGGTGCTCGTCGGCGAAATTCGGTTGCAAGGCGTCTCTTCCGCCATGCAGGCAAAGATCAATTCCATTACCGGGCACGCATCTGGGACCCCATTCGACACCGCGAACTCGTCCATCGACCTTGTGCACGCGCTCGAGACCTTATACGCCGACCAGGGGTTCGCGGCTGTCAAAGTTCACGCCGCCTCCGGCGCCCCAGTCATCACGCCTGCGGCAATCAGCATCCCCTATTCCGTCACCATTGACGAAGGAAAGATCTATAAGCTGGGCTCCATCCAACTGCCGGCCGACTCGCTGGTCCCCCAGGCGGACATTGACAAACTCAGTTCCTCGCCCACCAACGCGCCGTCAAAAGGCGCTGCCCTCCGCGCCATATGGGTTCTTATCTGCTCCCGCTACAAGGACTATGGATATCTCGACTGCGCCGTGACTCCGCATCCGCAATTGGACGACGCAACTGCAACCGTCAACTACACCGTCGACATCGATCCCGGCCCCGTCTACCATCTGGCCCTGGTCAAGTTTGAAAACGTCAGCGACGACCTGCGCAAGCTGCTCATGCGCAACTGGCAGATGCTCCCCGGAGACCCCTTCAGTGAAAGCTACGTGGCCAACTTCATCGCCACGGTGGAGAAAGACGACCCCATCCTCGCGAGCACCCTATTCGGAGTCAAGATCAACTACGACGTCCACGCCGATCCCCAAACCCACGGAGTCAACTGCGTAATCCGCCTCGGCCCACCCCACTAATCTCCGGGTGCTCCACATCCAGTCCGCCGCGGCGGAAGATGCGGGAAGAACCCATTCCCGACCGCGCCCCCACAGTCAGGACCAACGGGAAAAATGCTTCAACTTCAGGCATCTTCGCCCTTTGTCGTCATTTTTCAGCGCCTTGCGCGAATTCTTGGTTCAATTCTCTATGAACCGATCGCCAAATTGATCCAATTCCTAGCCGACAAAACGCAAAACGGGTTCAATTCTTAGGTTAGTCATTCGGTCTTTCATCACCGCCTGGGCCAACGTTTGCGCCTTTCGCACAGCCATCCAGAGTTACGTTTCGCGGGGTCGACGCACCACGCAAGCAAACATGGGGTTGGTTCGCAAGTCAACCCCTTCCAGCCAGTCCTACTCCCACTCAATCGTCCCCGGCGGCTTCGAAGTTATGTCGTAGACCACCCGGTTGATCCCCCGCACCTCGTTCACAATCCGGCTCGAAATCCGCTTAAGTACTTCATAAGGCAGGGGCGTCCAGTCCGCCGTCATCCCATCCTCGGAATGCACCGCCCGCACCGCGCAGGTGTACGCGTAAGTCCGCTGGTCGCCCATCACGCCCACGCTCATCACCGGCAGCAGCACCGCAAAACTCTGCCAGATTTTCGAGTACAACCCCGCCGCCTTGATCTCCGCAACCACAATCTCATCGGCATCTTGCAGCAGCGCCACGCGCTCCGGCGTCACCTCGCCCAGGATCCGTACCGCCAGCCCCGGCCCTGGAAACGGCTGCCGTCCAAGAACGTCTTCCGGCATGCCCAGGTCGCGCCCGATCCGCCGCACCTCGTCCTTGAAAAGGTCCCGCAGCGGCTCAATCAGTTTCAACTTCATTCCCAGCGGCAGCCCGCCCACATTGTGATGGCTCTTGATCGTCTGGCTAGGCCCCTTAACGCTACTCGATTCAATCACATCGGGATACAGCGTTCCCTGCACCAGCCATTCCACCCCACCAGTCTCCATCGCGATGCGCTTGGCCTCGTCGTCAAACACAGCAATAAATTCCGCCCCTATCCTCTTTCTTTTCAACTCCGGATCGGTCACACCAGCCAGTTTCAACAGAAACCGCTCGCTGGCGTCCACTGCGACAATGTTCAGCCCCAGCTTGTCCCGTAAGTTCTTCTGTACATTGAGGAACTCGTTCTTGCGCAGCACCCCATTGTTCACAAACACGCAAGTCAACTGGTTCCCAATGGCCTTGTGCACCAGCACCGCCGCCACTGAGGAGTCCACCCCTCCCGATAACCCGCAGATAACATGCCCTTTGCCCACCTTCTCGCGAATCCCAGCCACCGTGCTTTGGATGAAATGCGCCGGCGTCCAGTCACCCGTCGCCCCGCAAATGCTGAAAACAAAGTTCTTAATCAGCTGCGGGCCAAGCGGCGTGTGGTGCACCTCGGGATGGAACTGCACCGCCCAAATGCGGCGCTCCTCATCCGCAATCCCCGCCAGCGCATTCGATGTGACCGCAGTCCGCCGAAATCCCGCAGGCAGTTCCTCGGCCTCGTCCCCGTGGCTCATCCAAGCCTGCATCGTCTCCGGAAGTCCTGCAAACAAAGGGGTTGCGCCGTCCTCGATCGTCACCTCGGCGTGTCCATACTCGCGCAGCGGCGCCGCTTTCACCTTCCCGCCCAAATGATGCACGATGAAGTGCAGCCCATAGCAGATACCCAGCAACGGCACGCCCAACTCCAGCACACTGGCGTCGGCGTCCGGCGCGTCCGCGTCATAAACCGACGACGGCCCGCCCGACAAAATCACGCCGAGCGGCTTAAGCGCTTTGATTTCAGTGAGAGGCGCCGTGCATGGCAACACGACTGAAAAGACATTCAATTCGCGGATGCGCCGTGCAATCAGCTGCGTATACTGCGAGCCAAAATCGAGAATAACAATTGTCTGGGTGTCCACTCCCCAGTGTGGCAGGGGCAACGGCGCACTGTAAAGATACTCATGCGGCCTCAATCGTTACTCGTAGTGCTCAAAAACTGCTGTTTTGCGCTCAAAACCGGAGATACTCGACGGAGTGCTCATCGTAAGTCCTTTGTTTTGGCATGGTGTAATTTTTGCTTGTATTTTTAAGTTGTTTATTTTCTGTTGTTTGCAATCTTCCATTTTACGTAACCTGTTTACTTTCATGTATTTGGTGAAAAAAGAGGGGGGGGTGGGGTACCTGTTTTTGGCGGTACGGACCGGGGACATCCTGGGCGGGTTGAAGGGATTGAGCGATTTCAAGTGTTTTGATGGGCATGAATCGATTGTGCGCGTTTCCGCGAATTAACCTGCAAACTCCGGCGAAAGACTGGGGCATCTTCCGGGATTGACTGTGCCTGCACAAGAGCCTATTTTCACTTCGTGGGAACAGTTCTGCCGGCAAGCTTCTTCATGCGATTGGCCTGAGTGAACTCCCTCCGGCCGCCGTCTCAGAAACCCGGCGTGATAGGCTCCTATGCAACGCGGCCGCGAACGAATCAGCCGCTTGAAGATCAATCCTGGCCCGCCTCCACCCACGTTCTAAGCAAGATACGAAACGGCCGGTCGGTACTATTCGAAAAAGGACTCCCGATGAACTGTACTCGCTTTGCCTTTGTAATTCTGACAGCCGCGACCGCCGTGGCTGCGTCGCCCATCTTTGCGCAGACCGACGCATCCGTTCCTACGCCCCCTCCAGCCAGTAAGAGCTTCGACCTTACCGCAATCGACAAAACCGCCGACCCGTGCACGGATTTCTATCAATACGCCTGCGGCAACTGGGTCAAAAACAACCCCATTCCCTCCGACCAGGTGCGCTGGGCGCGCTCGTTTTCGCTGTTGGGCGAGCGCAACCGCTACCTGCTCTGGCAGGAACTCGCCGCCGCCGCCAAGGATCCCAAGTCTCCGCTCGAAAAGCAATTCGGCGACTACTTTGCCGCCTGCATGAACACCGACCTGATCGAGAAGAAAGGACTTGAACCCCTCGAGCCGGCCCTCAAGCGCATCGCCGATCTGAAGGATCCGCAACATCTTGCTTCACTCATCGGCGAGTTGGCCGAAGAAGGCAGTGCCGCGCCTCTGTTCCGCTTCGGCGTCGGGCAAGACGAGAAGGATTCCTCAAAGCAGATCGCCCAAATCAGCCAGGGCGGTCTTTCGCTCCCCGATCGCGATTACTACATCAAGGACACCCCGCGCTTCATCGAGATCCGCAAGCAGTACCTCGCGCACTTGACCAAAATGTTCACTCTGGCAGGCGACACGCCTGAAGCCGCAGCCAGAGAAGCCGCTGCCGTCATGGAAATCGAAACCGCGCTGGCGACCGCGTCTACTGACCGAACCGTATTGCGCGATCCTGAGAAGCACTACCACATTTACACCCTGGCAGACTTCCAGAAACTGGCTCCCGGCTTCGACTTCAATATCTACTTCAAAGACATCAAAATCGGAGCGTTCGATTCCCTCAACGTGTCCACGCCCGACTTCTTCAAGGGCCTGAACGACCTGATCGCCAAAGAACCGGTCGACGCCTGGAAATCCTATTTCCGCTGGCACACAATCCACGCCTATGCCAGCAACCTCCCGAAGGCCTACTTCGATGAGAATTTCGCCTTTTTTGGGAAGACGCTGCAAGGCCAAAAGGAGCCGACCCCCCGATGGAAGCAATGCTCTTCAATGACCGACGGCGCGTTGGGAGAAGCCGTTGGCCAGAATTGGGTCAAGAAGAACTTCCCGCCCGCGGCCAAGGAGAGCATGGACAAGCTGGTGGCAGCGCTGGAGAAATCCCTCGGCGACGATATCAAGACCCTGCCCTGGATGAGCGACGCCACAAAGAAGGCAGCCGAAGAGAAGCTTGCCATGATCCGCAACAAGATCGGCTATCCGGAAAAGTGGCGCGATTACTCGGCCCTCAAGGTAAAGCGCGACGACCTCATCGGCAACCTGCACCGTACCGCGGTCTTCGAGCGCAACTGGGACCTTGGACACCTCGGCAAGCCTGTCGACGAGAAGGAATGGGGCATGACGCCGCCAACGGTTAATGCTTACTACGATCCATCGATGAATGACATCAACTTTCCCGCCGGCATCCTGCAACCTCCCTTCTTCGACTTCACCATCGACCCGGCAGTAAACTTCGGCGGCATAGGTGTGGTCATCGGACACGAGATGACGCACGGCTTCGACGACCAGGGCTCCAAGTACGACGGCAAGGGCAATCTGCGCGAGTGGCAGACTACCGAAGATCGCAAAGCATTCACCGAACGAACCGACTGCGAAGTCAAGGAGTACGGAGGCTTTGAGGCAGCGCCCGCTCACGACAATCAGCCTGAACAAAAGCTCAACGGAAAGCTCACCCTGGGAGAAAACACCGCCGATAACGGCGGCCTGCGCATTGCCTATCTGGCGTTGCTTGACACGCTGGCCGCGGAAGGCAAATCAATCAACGACAAAATCGATGGCTATACCGAAGCGCAGCGCTATTTCCTCGGCTTCGCCCAGGTGTGGTGCCAGAACCAGACCGAGCAATCCGCTCGCCAGTCGGCCCTAACCGATCCCCACTCGCCGGGCAGATGGCGCGTGAATGGAACCGTGCAGAATTTCGACGAGTTCGGCAAGGCCTTCGGTTGCACCAAGGGCCAGCCGATGTATCCAGTCAATTCCTGCCGCGTCTGGTAATCCGGCGCTCGGTCGTCGCATCGCTGTCCGCGGCACAGTTCAACTGCGGACAGCCGCGGACAGCTGTCGAGCAATGTTCCGCCCGTTGACCTTTCCCGCCATGCCATCGTCCAAGCTGCAACCGCGCCCGAAATTCGGAACGCATGAAGTCAATTGCCTGATTCGGACGTGCCCTGGTGGAACGGCCGCGAAAAGCAAGTTGTTTTCGTCTGTATGCATCCGAAACTAGGCACAACCTACCCTTGGCTTTTACAATGCAGCAGGGACCCGTCCCAACCCAGCTGTGCTGTGGAACTAGCAAACTTGGCGGCGCACGCCTGACCAGGATAAAGGAATCGCATGAAGTTTACGAAATTCGGCAAGGCCCTCCTGCTGAGCGCCATTTCTGCTGGCATCGTCCTCAGCGTTACGTCTTGCGTTGAGGATTATACAGTCGGCTTTTTGTATGTGACGGGTACGGTTACGGCCCAGTCCGGTGGCAACGGAATCATCAGCGGATTCAAGATCGACCACAATACCGGCAAGCTCATTACAGTCGACGGACTGCCCATCTCTTCCGGCGGCGCAAATCCGGTTCGCGCCGTACTGCTCACCGGCAGCCGCTTCCTTTATGTTCTAAACCGGGGCGTAAATGCCGCGGGCAACGGTGACTGCACCACCGCGGACCCCTGCGGGGGTTCCAACATCACCCAGTTCGCTGTGGGCGGCAACGGTATCCTTACCCAGCAGGAGATCTTTTACACGCAGGGCCTCAACCCTTTCCGCCTCATCGCCGATCCCTCAGGTAATTACCTTTACGTGCTCGATCACGACGCCATCGGCGCTGACGGCAAGAACCCGGCGACACCGGCCAATCCGGGCCAGGGCTGCGCTCTGGCGCTTGGTTCCAATGTCACTAGCTGCGGCGACATTACCGCCTTCTCCATCAACTCGACGACCGGCCGCCTTCAGCTCATTGTGAATGCCCAGGTAACCGCGGCAAATGGCGCGGCGCTGGCCTACTTCCCCGTCCCGGCCCGCCCCGTCGATTTCGTGGAGAATGGCGGGTACTTCCTCACCTTGAGCGCAACCAACCAGCCAGCCAGCTATCCGTATACGGGAGGCAATACGGTATTCCCCTATACCCTGAATGGCGGCAGCGGTCAGTTGACGATCAACCAGAACAGCTCCCAGGTCCTCAACGACGGCAGCCCCAGCGGCGTGCCCTCGGCCACGGCCATCGTGGCCGGTTCCGGCACCATTTACGTTCTCGACAATCAGCCCTTCACTTACAACAACTCGGACGGCATCCCAACCACCGCGGCCAGCCAGATCCTGCCGTACACCGTGGGAACCAACGGGGCATTGCAGGCTGAGCCCGGCGGGGTCGTCCCTGACGACCCGACCCTCGCCAATCCGATCTACCTGCTCGTTGAGTCCAAGGGCAAGTTCATCTATGTGGCCAACCAGGGAAATAATGCTCAGGGGGCTAATGCACAGAGCGGAATCGCCGGTTACTTCCTGACTACCGCCCCCGCTTACCAGCTCAGTTTCATCGCCGGTGAACCGTTCGGCTCCGGTGCGGGCCCACAGTGCCTGGTCGAAGATCCCTCCGACCAGTTCATTTATTCGGCCGACTTCAACGATTCCGCTGTGAACGGCCGGGTGGTTGACCCGAACTCGGGCGTGCTCAACAATTTGCGTGTGACTACAACCTATTCGCTCGAGGGCCCGGCTACATGGTGCCTGATGGATGGACGTACCGGATAAACAGTCGGCGATAGCTCTTTGTAAATGTGGAGCGGGCGCCGGCCGGCTGGCTGGCTCCCGCTTCAGGTTTCTGACGAAACCGGATTCTCTAAGAACGCAGCCGAATGCCGGGCGCGGCTTCATTCATCCACGCCTTGGGATTCGATTCCAAACCTGATATTCGGGCCCAGAGTTCCGGCCCGCTGACGAAAGATGCGCATGAAGTTCAACAAATCGAGCCAGCTGCTGCTGGTCTCCGCGGCCAGTCTCCTGGTAGCTGGACTTGTGACCGCCTGTGGCACGCTCACCGTGGATTTTGTCTTTGTGGCCAGTTCCAAGGCTGCCGGAACCAACAACTACGGCGAGATGGATGTCCTCGAAATCAACTCCGAATCCGGGGCTATGCGCCACATTCCCACCTCGCCGTTTCCCTCCGGCGGGCGCAACCCGGTTGCCGAAGCCGTCTCCTCTGACAATACAAACCTTTATGTGGTCAATCAGGATGACAATTCCATCGTCCAGTTCATCATCGGCAACGACGGCAAGCTCTATCCGCAGAACACCACCAACACGCCGGGAATCTACCCGGTCGCCGTGGCGGTAAATGGAAAGAACCTTTTCGTCGTGGATACCTACCAGCCGCTGCCCATCTGCTCCACCGCGGCCCCGTGCTCAGGCTCTATCGCTGTGTATCCCATCACTTCCTCATCCAGCACGCCTCCGAGCGATTCGATCGGGTCGAATCCGGTGCCCAATGGAAGCTTGACCTACTGGCCATTGAGTCTGCCCGGCAAGCCGAACGACGTCATTGAACCCACCGGAATCAATGTTCTCGCCTCCGGTGCTTTCCTGTACGTGGCCGCTTACGACGCGACTTCGAGCGCCAACTACCTATTTGGCTTCTCGGTTGCCCCTCCGACCACCTCTTCTACACTGACCGGCGGACCCTGCCCAGCAAGCGGCCCAATTCCGGTAAACCAGTTTCCGGCGGGTACACTCTGCCCGCTCAACAGCGGCGCGCCCCTGGCTGGCGGTCCCTTCGCCACGGGGACCTGCACAAACGCCTTCCTCAACGCCCCCTATGTGTTAGGAACCTGTCCTTCTGCGATCGCCAGTGCCACTGCCAACAGCACCAGCTACGTCTACGTCACCAACGCCGCGAATGGCGCCGTTCTTGGGTATTCTGTCGGCTCAACTGGCCTCTTGACCGAAGTCGGCGGCAGCCCGTTCCCGGCCGGAAACCAGCCCTCGGCAATCGTGGCCGATCCTGAGTATCCTTACCTTTACGTGGCCAATGCGCTGGATTCAACCGTTCAGGCCTATTCCATGAGCAGCGGCCAGCTTATCAGTCTCGGCACTTATGCCGCCGGCTCGGAGCCTGTCGCCATCGGTATCGATCCCTCGACCAACCACTTTCTCTTTACCGCCAACTATCTGGGGAGCGGAATCAACGGCACCGTCTCCGGCTTCGAACTCAGCAGCACCGCGGGCACGCTTGTCAATTCCCAGAATTCGCCTTACACCGTCAATGCTTTTCCCACCGCCGTCGCTGCCATCCCGCACGGCGTAACCCAAAGCAGCAAACAGAATTGAGAACTCTCCGCAGCCGTGAACGCAATCGAAACACCCCGTACCTGGCTTCTACAATACATACGGGGCAACCTAATCAGTTTTCTCTGGGCTTCAGCTTGATGGCCCACAACGAAGGAAGCGCATGAAGTTCAGCAAATTGAGCCAGCTTTTCCTGGTCTCTATCATCGGCCTTGTCGTGGCCGCCCTCTTGACGTCCTGCAATATCGTCACCATCGACTATCTCTTCGTCGCCAGTTCCTCGGGTTCGGGAGCAGGCAGCGCCGGACAGATCCAAACTTACGATTTGGACGAAGGATCGGGCGCATTGCGGCCCGGACAGGCGAACGTCCCCTCCGGAGGAGTCAATCCGGTTTCGATGGCTGTCGCCCCCGACTATACAGACCTTTACGTCGCCAACCAGGGAAATAACTCGGTGGTTCACTTCGCCGTCTCCGGAAGCGGCGTGTTGACTGACAAAGACACCGTCACAACCGCCGCTACTCCTGTCTCCATCGCGGTCAGTCCCGCCAGCAGCTATCTGTACGTAGTCTCCGGTACTAGCTCGGCCACACTCACGGCATACCCACTCTCGTCGGGCGCCATCGGCTCCCCGGTTGCCACCATCCCGCTGACCCTCGCCACCGTGAGCCCTGGGTTCGCTGCAGACACCATCGTCCCCACCGGTGTCAATGTACTGGCAAACGGCAATGCCGTCTTTGTCACGGCCTACGATCAATCCGCCTACAACCCTGGCGGCAGCGTTTCCAGCAATGCTAACCCCGGATGGGTCTTCGGCTTCACCGTCGGCTCGGGAGGCGCGCTTACCCCGGCCACGGGTAGCCCATGGAAAGCCGGCGTCAAGCCCACCGCCATCACCTCCGACCCCACCAACCGCTTTGTCTATGTCACTGACTTCGCCTCCAACGAGCTGATCGGCTACACGGTTCAGAACGGCAACGTGCTGGATTTCATGGTCAACGGCCCCTTCAAGACAGGCAATGAGCCCTCGGCCATCACCATCGACCCGCGCGGCCTTTACATTTATGTCTCCAACGCGCTTGACTCAAGCGTTTCGGCGTACACGATCGCCCTGAGCACAGGCACTCCATCCGCGGCCGTAAACACCGTTGGCAGTCAGACCAACAGCACGGATACGCAGCCTGTGGCCATCCTGATCGATCAGTCGCTCGGCCGTTACGTCTACACCGCCAACCACCTCGGTGATTCCGTCTCCGGATTCGAGCTGAACCCAAACACAGGCGCTCTGACTCAAACCATCTCGACGCCTTACCCCACTGGCGCCGCGCCTGCCGCGCTTGCCACCATTCCGCATGGCAACCACGCCACCCAATCGGTTACGCCGTAACCTGCAATCTCTTCGCAAAGAGCCCAGCCAACCGGCTGGGCTTTTTGCTGCCGTCATATCCTCCACCGGCTCCGCTGGAACATGAAGTTTGCCTTCGATAAGGATCTGTATCTAAAAGCTGACAACTGACAACTTAGAACTTACAACTAACCGCAAAACACCGATCGCTAACCACTGTTTCTATGCCCCCATCCACTTTCGCAGTTGCCGCTGCGCGGGCTTTTCAATCAGGTGCAGCGCGAGCAGGGCGAGCCCAATCAGAATCGCGTAACTGATCCAGGGGTCGAACTGGCTCAAGTGCAGCCACTCCAGCACATGCGCGTCGTGAATCAGATTCCATAGCGTGAAGTGCAACAAATACAGGCAATAGCTCGCTTCGCCCACAAAGACAAGCGGACGCAATCCGAAGAAAAACGACAGCGGATTCCGTCCTGCCAGTCCTAGAATTATGCATCCGAAAAAGGGCATCAGCAGCCCGTCGTGAATCAGCGCGTAAGGAACCAGCGGCCCCAGCTCCAGCAAGCCGAAGAGCCCGGCGAATCCAGCCAGACCCAGCCAAAGCCGCAGACGGCTCTCTCGTTCCACCAACAGGTCCAGGTTGGCAAGCATCACCCCAAACACAAAACTGGCCAAGTGGGTATACGGTGTGAATTTAAGCGCCTGCAGCCATGGTCCGGTGCTCCAGCGGTCAGGGTGCGCAATGCCATCCGGGCTAAAGGCGATGTAAAGAGCCCCAGGCACCATGCCCAGAAGCCAGACGCCCGTCATCTTCGACAGATGCGACTTGAAGCTGACCGCCCGCTTCCAGTTCGCCAGCCAGGGAAAGATCGCGTAGTACGAGCTTTCGGCCGACATCGTCCAAGCCGGCGTGTTCAGGAAGGTTGCAATCTCCGGAACCAGGCCCTGCAAAAGCAGCGGCGTCAGCGCCACACCCAGCCAGAACATTGTGTGCGTGTGCGCGCCGTATTCGCCGTTCAGGTTTCCCGCGCTCAACAGCAAACTGAGAAAGTATATTGGGTATAGCCGCGTGAACCGCGCCTTCCAGAAGCGCACCCGGTCCAGTTTTCCTGCGCGCGCGCGGTCCGCGTAGTTATACGCCAGCACAAACCCGGAGAGCAAAATGAAAAAGCTCACCGATGCATACCCGGCGTTGACCACCGGCGCCAGAATGCCGAACGATTGTGGATTGGAGAAATGGAAAAGAACGATATTGATGGCTGCGAAGCATCGCAAGCCCGTGAGTGCATTCAGTCGTTCTGGCTTGCTTGTCTCCACTTAGCTATTAGACGTCTCCGGCCAGACCGACGATACGCGCAATTGATCGAATCCAAGTCAGTCAGGGGATTCCGATAACTGACCTCCGATCACTCTTCTTCACTGTTTCACTTCTTCACACTTCGTCTCACGCCGGGGCCCCCACGGATAGGTCTTCGTCCGTGGGTTGGTTCAGGCGGTCACCAGCGATCCTACCTTTTCGCCCAGCACAACCCGCTTGATGTTTCCAGGCTGGTTCATATTGAAGATAATCAGGGGCAGGTCATTATCCTTGCACAGGCTCACCGCAGTCAGGTCCATCACCTTCAGTCCCTGGCGCAGGATATCCATGTAGGTAATCTCGTCGTACTTCACCGCGTCCTTCACCAGCACCGGGTCGGCGTTGTAGATGCCTTCCACCTTGGTTCCCTTCAGCAGCACATCTGCCTTGATCTCCATGGCGCGCAGGCTGGCTGCCGTATCGGATGAGAAAAACGGATTGCCAATGCCCGCCGCGAAAATCACGATCCGGCCTTTTTCCAGGTGGCGTGTCGCACGCCGGCGAATATACGGCTCGGCAAGCTGGTTCATGAAGACTGCGCTCATGACCCGGCACTGCACGCCCCGCCGCTCGATCGAGTCCTGCAGCGCAATGGCGTTGATTACTGTGGATAGCATCCCCATGCTGTCCGCGCTAACCCGATCCATTTCCTTGGCCTGGCCCTCCACACCGCGGAAGAAATTCCCTCCACCCACCACGATGCCAATTTCCACACCCAGGCCGTGAATTTCAACGATCTCGTCCGTGATGCCAGCCACTTTGTCTGGATCAAGGCCGAAACCGCGTTCGCCTGCCAGAGCCTCACCCGAAAGCTTCAGAACAATGCGTTTATACATGCCTTTCCGAGTATCGCATATCTCCATTACCGGCCGTCCCGGGGCGCTGAAGCGCTTGCGGGCTCCGCGCGTTTCAATGACGCTAACCATGTTTTTCCCGCAATAGAAACACGCCATCGGCAAAGCAGGGATCTTCACGCCGCACCATCAGGTCCGGAGCTACGGACCCGGCGAAGCCGGCGAGCACACTCCCCTGGCGATTTCCTGCTGACCCACGGGATGCCCGGCTCAACGCTCTCATCCGATGGGATCAGCGTTTGCGCTCCCGCCGCCCACCTGGGCGTAACCCGCAGATCCCGCCGGGGTTCTTCTTAGGACGGTCACCGCACTCCCTTAGAACCTGTCTAAAAACTAACACGAGGAACCAAGACTTATATAGGCGCGGGTTGGCGATGGCGGTAGGTTAAGCGCATGTATCCGGGCGATTTGACCGGCGCGCGGTGGGTTGAGCTGGAGCCGTTGCTGAAGCCGCTCTGGGGGAGCCGCGATGCGGGCGGGCGTCCGCGCAAGTATCCGCTGCGGCGCGTGTATGACGCGGGCAAGAGGATCGAGGGGCGCAAGAGGCATATCGCTGTAGACACGCAAGGCAATTTGCCGGCGGTCCTTGTTCACTCGGCCGGCATCTGTTCAAGGTTCTACCGAAGCGCTGGATCGTCGAACGTAGCTTCGCTTGGCTCAACTGGTCACCCCGACTTAGCAAAGACTGCGAATTGCGACACACCCCGGCAGATTCCATGGTTTACATCGCCTTCGCGCATTTGCTCCTCCGCCGATCGACTTAGTTCTTAGACGGGTTCTTACACACGAGATTCATAAAGAGATTCAGAATTCAATTCCAATCGGCAAAGGAAAAACTCCCCGCGCAGCGATATAGAGATGCATGAGGAGGTTCACACCATGGGAAATAATCAAATCGCAAATCTCACACTGAGCGTCAACCACGAAGCGTTGCGATCGGTGATTGCCAGCGGAAGGCTTCTTGAGTTCACCGATACTGTTGCAAAGCAGGCGGCTGCCCAGATCTCTTCGCAGCTTGTCCAGCATGTTGCTGAAGCCGGGCTGAAGCAAGAGGGCCTGGGAGCGGGCATCGGCGCATCGGTCGAGTATTACTTTGTTGTCGGCGATGGCGAGCCCGGCTACGGGACCGTCCCGCGCCCACCGCACTGGGGAGTTGTCTCCCTGGACAACGCTGAATCCGTGGGTCTCCGCCAGATCGCCACCGAAACTGAAGGTTAGATTCAACCCATCCCAACCCATTCCAACCCATCCCAATAAGACCGGCTTCCCCGCTCGATTCCCGCCGCGCCTGATTGGAACCCATCCCCTGGGGGTTTTCGTATGGCAACTGCAAATCATCCGCCTGGCCTGTTAATGATTCACCTGCTTGGCCGCTGTAACCTGGAGTGCCTTCACTGTTACATGGAAGGCTCTCCTCGGCGGACGGAGCAGTTGCCATTGGAGCTTGTGCTTCAGGCAATCGAAGAGTGCCCCAGGCTTGGCATAGGAACCATCGTTGTTACCGGTGGCGAACCCCTGCTTTATCGCGGTCTCGATCAAGTTCTCGAGGCCGCGGCCAATCTACCCAATGTCCAAACCACTCTCTGCACCAATGGTACGTTGCTCACCGCCGGAAAGGCCGAGCAGTTCCGGAAGTTGGGTCTCCGCATCAACATCAGCATCGATGGCCAGCCGGAGTTCCATGATCGCTTCAGGAATTTACCGGGGGCGTTTCGCTCCTCTGAGCGCGGCGCTCGCCATGCCGTGGACGCGGGCATTCCCCTCACCATCATCGGCAGCATCTCTCAAAAGAATCTCGATTCGCTCGACTTTCTCGTTCACTGGGCCGCGAATGTCGGTGCCGGCGAATTCTTCGCACAGCCTCTCTTGAATCTCGGCCGCGGCACGCAAATCACGGACTCCTGCCTGAGCTTCGCGCAGTTGAACAGGTTGATTCTCAAACTGACCGATCTCGCAAACCGGCCTGAAATCCGCAATCTCAAATGCCAGGTAATCGGCGCAAAGAAGAAGTTTCTCCTGCAACATCCCTGCGGAGCCTTCGTGTGCAACGGAACGGGCTGTCACCGCGGCGTCACAAAGGAAATCAAGAAACTCGTCATCCGGGAAGACGGAACCGTGCTTCCGGAAGTACCCACATTGAGCCATCGCTACGCGCTCGGCAACATCCGGGACGGCTCTCTTTCCGAGTTAACCGAACGCTACTTCGCAAGGGGCTATGACGATTTCGACCGCCTGTGCCGAGCCGCATACGCCGAGGTCCTTCCCCAGTGGGATTGCATCGTCGTGCCGTGGGAGCAAATTCTCTCCGAAAGAAGCCTCACATGGAGACCGGAAGCTGCCGTCGCATTGCCGGCCCCTCAATGCGCCACCTGCGAACCCGCCTATGGCGATTGGAAAGGACCCAATTCCAAACCTGCCGGCTCCCTTCTGAACCTCTGTCAGATCGGCGAATGCAACGGTCACACACCGCTTCTCGGCACGCAGGCAGTTCCCGCGCAGCTATAAAGCCCTCAGCTCGATCTCGCTCGCGGACTTTTCGTGCCGCCCAGGCCTCGCTCCAGGAGTTTCAGCCGCCCGACATTCACAGCGGAACCTGCTGATTCATTCAGCATGCAAATAAACAGGGGCGTTCGCCATGGCGGATGCCCTTGCGGCATTCACCCGTTCCGCCTTCCCTAATGCTTGCCGCAACTTGCGCCGCGCCTTTGTCGCACCATTGTTTCGAATGTCGAATCAGAAGCAGCTCCCGTGGTTGTGCACACCCCTTGCGCGGCTTTTCCCCAAGCAACGGCAAAGCCGTGATTCTCATCCCAACACAGGAACGTACGGGCCCCGGCCGGTGGATTCATTCTGTTTGGAAAAATGCCGGAAATCGGCTTTTTCGCGAGTGTCCTCCACCGCCCTCGGACGCCCAATCGGAGGAAACATTCATGCATTTTGACTCAACCACATTTACGAGTCCCACCGTAATCACTTGGCTGGTGGTTGCATTGATCCTGATCGTCGTTGCAATCGCCATCGCCGTGTACCAGCGCAGAAAGAGAACAGAAATACTGCGCAGTCGATTTGGAACCGAGTACGATCTGATCCTTCGCAACGAAGGTACCCGGAGGCGCGCCGAGGCAGCCATGGTGACCCGCGTCCGGCGCATCAATCACCTCAAAATTCGAGAACTCACGCCCTCGGAGCGCGCTCGCTTCATCGCTGAATGGGACATCGTGCAGTCGAGATTCGTCGATCAACCCAGGGGAGCTGTGGTTGAAGCGGATGAGCTTATCAATTCCATCCTTCAAACCCGCGGCTACCCCACTGCCGTCTTCGAAGAGCGCGCTGCCGATATCTCCGTCCACCACTGCAACTTCGTCGGCCCCTACCGCACCGCGCACGATGTCACGCTGCGCGCCGCAAGAAACGAGGCCACCACGGAAGAATTGCGAAACGCGATCCTGCATTATCGCGCCTTGTTCGACGAACTCCTGCAAATCACCGCGCCTGCTGAATCGCGGGCCCTTGAAGTAGGCATTTCATCCCACGCCTGAATCACGGCATCAGGCCGCAATCCATAAACCGTCGCCCGGATACGCAATGATACGCAATCCAGAACACGCAATCCCGATCGCGTAATCGAGATAGTCTCGCGTATCCGGGCGATCAACCTGAGTCGTCCGTTCGGCTCTCTTCGCGCCCTAAGCGCAATTATCCCGTATTCTCAACTCAGAGGCCTTTGCAGCAAATGCTCATCCGTCTTGGATACGACCTTCAATTCGACCTTCCGGCGCCGGTCGCCATGGTCGCGCTGCTCAACGTCCATCCCTCCCGCGTTCACGACCTCCTGGAGCCTGACGAGCTGCAAACAGAGCCAAAGCTCGACGTCACCTCCTACATCGACAACTTCGGTAATCGTTGCTCGCGCTTCGTTGCGCCCGCAGGCCGATTGAAGTTGAGCAGCCACAACCTCATTCGAGATTCGGGTAAACCTGACCCGCTCGATTGGTCAGCTCGCGAGCACGCCGTCGGCGATCTGCCCCACGAGGTTCTTACTTTCCTTCTCAACAGCCGTTACTGCGAAGTGGATCGCTTTTCAAATATCGCGATCGAACTGTTTGGGGGCTTTGCGCCAGGATGGGGTCGCGTGCAAGCCATTTGCAACTGGGTAAACAGCCATGTGACGTTTAACTATCAGCAGGCGCGGCCCACAAAAACCGCTCTCGACGTGTTCACTGAGCGGGTCGGCGTATGCCGCGACTTCCAGCACCTCGCCATCACCTTTTGCCGCGCACTCAACATCCCCGCCCGCTACGCCACTGGCTATCTGGGCGATATTGGCGTGCCGCTCCGTCTGCCCATGGACTTCAGTGCGTGGTTTGAGGTGTACCTCGACCATCGCTGGTGGACATTCGACGCCCGCAACAACCAGCCTCGCATTGGCCGTGTGCTCATGGCAACCGGCCGCGATGCCTCGGACGTTGCCATAACCACTTCGTTCGGCCAGGCTGACCTGCGTTATTTTTTCGTAGTCACCGAGGAAGAACCGGCGGAATCCACGACTCTCGCCGAGCCAGCTCCCGCGGTCGCCAGCTGAACTCTTCTACTTCGAATCCCCGCCCGGCGCGTAATACCCTTCCCGCGTCACCACAATCAAATCGTCTTTGTTCGCCTTCAGCCCGATCTTGTGAAACCCACCGTCATTGTCCACCATGTCCGGCGTATAAGTCAGCAGATACTGCCCGCGCAGTTCCTCGGCAATCTGCCCATAGATCTCGTCCAGCTTATCCTTGCCCTTGGCCTCGAAATACCGGCCTCCGGTGCGCGTGGCAATTTTCTCCATGATCTTTTTCCCATCCACCTGGGGCTCATTCGAGCCGCCACCGCGCCGTTGGCCACCGCCGCCGGGATAGCCACCTCCGCCACCAGGGTACCCGCCGCCGCCACCGGGATAACCACCCCCGCCCATTCCCCCGTGCCTTCCGCCGCCGGGAAAGCCGTTGTTCTGGCCGCCTTCCTGCTCGCCTTTGAAATAGATCGTATAAACCGCCAGGTTCGCCCGGTCCGCCGCATCCACCGCGTCATTCAGCGTCTCCTTGCTGCCCCGGTCCACGCCGTCGGAAAAAACAATCAGCGCCTTCCGTCCATCCTTGGGCTTCATCAACTCATCGGATGCCAGGTAGATCGCGTCGTAAAGCTGCGTGCCGCCGCCCCTGTGCGTCTGCCTGCCGCCGCCGCTGTCGCTGTCGCTCGTCTCCGGCCCGCTTGACGAATTGTTGGCAGCCCGCGTCGGCCCCATATCGTCCAGTTCGTGGTGCAGCTTGTCGCGCGAGTTGGTAAAGTCTTCCAGCAGTTCCACCTCCCGGTCGAAGTGGATCAGGAAGGCCTCATCCTTTTGCGTATCCGTCTTGGGATCGGCTGGCAGCATCGCATCCACAAACTTTCCCGCCGCCTTGCGCTCGCTGTCCATCGCACCGGAAACGCTGTGGCTCGTATCCACCAGCAGCCCCAGCCGGAACGGCAGGTTGCTCTCCCGCGTAAAGCTCTTGATCGTCTGCGCCCGCCCATCTTCGGTCAGCGCAAAGTCACTGATCTTCAGCGTGGTCACCAGCGCGCCCTTCTTGTCGCGCACGGTCACCGGCAGCACCACCTCCCGCGCCTGAATCTTCAGGGTTGCGGAGGGCTGATCGCCAGCAGGCTGAGGCCCGGTGTTGGCAGCCTGTTGAGCCAGACTCGCCACAGGCGCACAACCGATCGCCAACAAAGTCAAAGAGAATCTGAATACAAGTTGATTTCGCATCATGATGGGTTCGAACACACCTTCACCCCTTTAGACGGCCTAATTCCAAGACCGTTGACCACCAAGCTTAACCCGCGGCTGCGGGCTTCGGCATAACCAGCCGCCATCCCGTGCGAAAACCCTTCCAGACTAGCAGTGCTAACCAATAGATCCATCCAAGTACGGCAACTAGCATCGGGAAATTCGCAATGTCGCGGGTTCCGGGAATTAGCACCATAACAAATGCAACCACCGTCCACACAGTGATGATCGCTCCCGGCTCCAACCACCACCTTCGAGGCCGAATGAGTGGGAACGCACCGATCAGGAACCACTGCAGGGGAACGAGTGCACAAAGGGAGGCCGCAACGAGCAAAGCCTCACTCCGGGAAACGTTGGAAGATCCTCTGCGCAGGATTCCAGCTAAAGTCCAAGGCGGCGGGCAAGGCAGGAACCAACCCGAGATCGCTACGGCCGGAAAGTCTGCCACAGAAACAACCTGATACTGAGGCGTTACCCAATAACACACATAACCGCCATTGCATGGATCGAAGGGCACGGCCTGCTCCCCTTCCTGCCAGGCCGTCAAGCGTAGCGTTGCGGTAGTCTTAGGACCCGCATTGCTACTGCGACTGGACCAATCGCCCGCTTCTTGCCACCCAACCAGAATCCAAGCCACAACCAAATGAATCCCAGCCAACAAAAGTCCCCGCCGCCAATTCATGCAATCAATCTACGCCTAAACCCTTAATTCGATCCGTGACATTTGAGAATTGCTCAATGCGTCGCACCACCTTCGCAAGCCTTCCCCCCGCAAAGCGCCCCCGTAATCCCCTGCCCCTCGGTAATCGTATAAATCCGGTCCGCCGCCGGCAGCTTCACCGTCTCCTTCGTCCCATCCGGCCAATGAATCTCCGCCGTCCCCGCATCCGTAGCGTCGCCCAGCCCAAAATGCGGCCGCCGGTCGTTCGCCGAAATATAACTCCCGCTGGCCAGCACATCCTGCCGCA